>CAMWGU010000005.1 GCA_947173895.1 uncultured Bacteroides sp.
TTATCAAAACTTTCTTTATTTTTGCACGAGAAATGTCGATCTCTTAGTAAGAGATTGACATTTTTTTCGTCTATATACAAGCACATAATCCTTTGTATTTCAATAGACAATACTACATTTACGTCCTACTGCGCCTCCAAAAAACATAAATGAAGAATATTGAGGTGATAAAAAAATATGTTTACTGACAGTACGCCTCGATTTCCGGGCCGGCAGATATCTTCGGTGGTATGTCGCAACGGATTCCGTTTTGTCGTAAAAACACGTACGTATGTGTGGGCTTACGCATACGTATGTATAGGCTTACACATACGTATGTATAGGCTTACACGTACGTACGTGCAGAGTACATCATCCCCTCATCAGGTTGCTTCTACCCCTTCTCCCTTCATCCTTTCATTTTGGGTAAAACCGTCTATCAATCAACCGGTTAAAAATGACAGCACATCCCCTCACGCCCCTTTCAGCCACCGGTGTGAGTTCTTTCACATCTGCCTTGGGCGGTTTCACGCCATGCTGCCTTTGTGTGCCGATGAAGGGAGGATGAAAGGAGAATGAAAGGACCCGGCGGAGTGTCCTTTCACCCTCGGAATCCCCATCGGCAGGGCGTTTCGGCGGATGGTGAAAGGATGAAGAGAAAAAGCAGAATTACATCAATGATGTATCATTTCCCCAACCACAACTCGGGATTTAGCTTGGCTGTCTCCTTACGGAGCTGAAAGTGTAAAATTGTATTGCCCGAACTGTCCGTATGAACAGTTCCCAACACCGTGCGCGTACTGACTTTGCTTCCTTTGGCCACCGAAACGGAAGAAAGATTGCAATAAACGGATATATAGTTGCCATGGCGCACCAGGATATTATTCAAGCCGTTGTATTGGAAAATGGCCGAGACCTCCCCGTCAAAGATGGCACGCGCCTGCGCGCCTTGCTTTCCTTTGATGTCAATTCCCTTGTTATCGAGTTTTACATTGCGCAAACCATCTACAGCATACTGTCCGTAATGACTCACAATCACATAGGGTCCGGTAATGGGAACGGGCAACACTCCCCGGTTGCGTTCGAAGGTGCCTGACAACTGACGGTCCTCATTATTCAAGTTGAACTTCTCGACCGTAACTGTCTTCTTTGCCGTTTCCGGCTCCTTTTTCGATGCGGCATCGGTTCCTCCCGCCCCTTTATTTTCGTTTTCCGCCTTTGCAGCGGCGGCCTTTGATGCGTCGGCAGCATTCCGACGTGCCTCCTCTTCGGCGCGTTTACGGGCTTTTTCTATCTCCATTTCCACCAAACGGTCTATCTGTACGTTCAATTGCTGTGCAGAGTGTTTCTTCTTATTGATTTCGTTCTGTATGCCTTTCTGCTTTTTCTGCAAATCGGTCAAAAGTGTCTGCCGCTCCTTTTCCTGCTCTTCCAGTTTAGCCTTCTCGGCCTCCCCTTGTTTCAAGAGTTGCAATTTGGCATTCTTTGCCTGCTCCACCTCTTTCTTTTTGGCGGCAACCTGCTTCTGCTTGCGTTCAATCTCCATTGCCTGCAAGCGCTGGAAACTTGCATATTCCTGCACATACCGCATGCGACGATAAGTCTGGCTCAGGGTTTCGGCAGAAAAAATAAACATCAGTTTCTCTTGGATGGATTTGTTCCGATACATATATTGTACCGAAGTCTCGTACTTCTGCTTCTTGTCCTTCAAGTCGCGCTGAAGTTTATTCAGCTGCTTTTGCAAAGAGGCTACTTCGGATGCCAGTGTATTGACATCGCTTTCTATCATATTGATATACCTTCTTCTCTCCTCAATCTGTCCTGTCAGCAGTGCCAGGTTGTCCAACTGGCTCTTCACATCCTTTCGGGTAGATTGCAACAGTGTCTCCGATTCGGCAATCTGCTGTTGCAGTTCCTTCCGTTTGGCCTCCAGTTCCCTTATTTTCCGGCTACTCTGTGCCGAAAGGGCACTCAGCCAACAACAGGCAATGAGTAATAAGAAGATATGTTTCATTTTTTGAGGAGTTGTTTTATCAGATCCGATAATTCAATTCTTTCATATTTCCCGGGCACTTCGGTGTGGACTGTCCAGTCCTTGTCGGTAGACAGTCGGGAAAGTTCGAATAGGGCTGTCACCGGTTTGTCGGCTCCTTCAAAAGCCACCAGCATGGAAGCCGGAAATTGCTTTTGCCCCAGCGGACGGAACTTGTCGTAACGCCAGTTCACCCCATACCGGGTGCCGGACACACCGATATGGCTTTCCTTCAGCCGTCCGTCATTCATGCCGGTAGAGAAACGATAATCAATGCGCTTGCTGTTCTTCACTCTCACTACCGCGTTCTCGTTCTCAGGAGTCACGGCGAAGGCTGCAACATCACGGGCTGTCAGTGTCTTCTTTCCCGGAAGGAAGATCTCGTTCAGAAACAGCGACTGCAAAACATGGAAATCCAAATCGACATTGGCCAGAGCCTTCAGCTCTCTGAAAGACACCTGCACATAACGCTTGTTCATACGATCCATGACCAACACCCCATCCGGAGAAATTTCGGCACGCGCCACCTCGATGCCCAGAAATGGAGTGACGGAAAGCTGGATGACCTCGTCGCGTTTCATTCGCAACGTGCCACTTACCCGAGTAGGCCCTTTGCCGTTCAAATCGACAGCGAGCGACATTTTCGCAGTGACGGCATCCCACGCCGGCAAACGGTTGATAAGTTCTTCCATATATTCCGCCTCGGACAGATTGCCGACAGTCGTCCCTTTCTTCATGTTCCCGGTGGACGAACAGGAAGAGACCAACACCAACAGCAAGGCGGTAAACAAATAAAGACAACTACGTTTCATCATTCTGCAAAATATTTCTTTTGTTCAATTTTTCTTCTCAATAGTTTCAGTTCCTTTTCGCTACGTTGCTCGTTTCCTTCCCGAGGAGGTTCACCAGACAATTTCTCTGCTTGTTTCCAATACTCCAAGGCTTTCTCACGGTCTCCGTTCATATAGTAAATATCGCCGGCATGCTCTACCACGACAGCACTTTCGCTTCCTCCGTTCTGCATCGCCTGATCGATGTAGATTTTGGCCTCCACATATTTCCCTTTCTCAAAAAGTATCCAAGCGTATGTATCCAAATAAGTTCCATTGGCAGGTTCGGCCTTTACAGTGCGATAACTCATTTCCTCCGCTTTGTCCAGATTCTTACGTTCTACGGACAAATAATAAGCATAATTGTTCAAGGCACCGATATTGTCTTCCCTATATACCAAGGCTGAATCGTAGGCCGCGTATGCCTCGACGTTCATTTTCTTGATGTGATACAGATCGCCCATGATGGCATAAAAATCAGAAACAATGTCTTTGTTGCTTTGAGGGTTCACCTGGTTCACCCCTTTCTTAAAAACATCCAAAGCTTCGTCCGTCTTGTCTTTCTGATGATAAGCCATCCCCATGTAGTAATAAAACTCCAGCACATCCGGAGTATATTCCAAAGCGGGAGCACAAAGACTGATTACCTCGTCCATGTCCTGTTTGCGTATTGCGAAACTCAGCAATTGTAGGCGTGCCGGAGTATTTTCGGGATCTATCTCAAGCACCTGATGCAACACAGGAGTGGCCTCTTTATCCATCTTTTTAGTCAAAAGATATTGGGCAGCCAACATGGCGATATCGGCGTTCTCCTGTTTTTGTTCCAACATCGAAGTAAACAACCCTGCTATTTTCGTACTGTCCCGGTTGGTCTGTTCGGAACGAAGAATGAGCTGGCGCATGATGTTCATTTTGGTGTCGCTATCTACACGGTCGTTCAGCAAAATGGTGTCCAGCTGCACCTGATAGAGACTATCTTGCCCTTTTTTCTCATAATAAGAAGCCATAGAAAGCAAAGCCGGCGCATAGCCCGGTTCCTCTCTCAGCACCTTCTGATAAGTTTCGTAAGCTTCCTCTTCCTTGCCGTTATTCAAATAAACATCTCCCAAGATGGTGAGATAACGCATGTCGTAGGGATATTCCTTTGCCAGATTCTCGATTTCCGTAAAAGCCTGCTGGTCATTATTCATGGCCAAATACATACGAAACTTCTCCATACTGATTTGCTCGGACTTTCCGTCCAGTGCTTCCAGACGGTTCAAAGTACAAACCACCTGCCGGTAATCTTTAGTGCGATTATAAAGGTCAATCAAGGCCATCAATGGCTCCAGACGCGAAGGAAACTGTCCGGCCATATCCTCGTACACCTGAATGGCTTTGGAATAATCTCCCTTGCCCTGATAATAAGCAGCCAAAGTCTGCTTGTACCAAAAGCTTCCAGGATCGGCATCCACTGCCTTTTTCAGTGCTTCCTCTCCTTTTTCCGGTTGGTTGAGGAACATATAGAAGCGGGAAATTTCAAACAAAGTGGCCGCTCCTTGCGGATAGATGTCAAGACAATGGCTGTACATCTCGAAAGCGGCATCCAAATCACCTTTCTCCTTCATTCGGAGAGCCTCTAAAAAGAAATAGTCGTACTTCCGACGCTGTTCCGGCGTAAGCGGATCCTTTTCCTCCATGGCCACCTTCTTTCCGTATGGAGAGGCATTCTTCTTCACCGTGCCACACGAAACAAGCATACTCATCAGACATGCGCACAACACGAACCCATAGTTCAGTTTCTTATCCATTACTCTTCTTCATTATTTGTTTCCGGTATGTCCGAAACCACCGGTACCCCGTTCTGTTTCATCCAGCACTTCCACTTCCTGCCACTCAGCCTGCTCATGACGGGCTATGACCATCTGTGCAATGCGCTCTCCGTCCTCTATCGTAAAATCCTCGGACGACAAATTCACTAAGATAATACAAATCTCGCCACGATAGTCGGCATCAATTGTACCGGGAGAATTAAGTACCCCGATTCCTTTCTTGATAGCCAGTCCGCTACGTGGGCGGATTTGCGCCTCAAAACCTTCGGGCAATGCAATGTAAAGCCCCGTAGGCACCAGGCAGCGCTGCAAAGGTTTCAACACAATAGGTTCGTCAAGATTGGCACGGATATCCACTCCGGCCGACTGTTTGGTAGCATACTCGGGTAAAGCGTGCTTTGACTTATTTACTATTTGTACTTTCATATTTTCATATAATTATACGATACGGATGCCAACAGAGAATACCCCACAAAGCATAAGCAAACACCCCAATGCGGTGTAGCCCGTCGGCATACCTTTAATAAGGTGCGAATTTACACATTTAGATGGATTTATCTAAGCGTTTACAGTTTTTTAAACGGAAGTTTGTTACTTTTGCAAACAGATAAAGCCCAAACTATGAACTGGAAACAATTAATATCAAACAAACGCTTCGGACTGGAAAAGCAGTACGAAACCCGCAAAGACGACCGTTCTGAATTTCAACGCGACTACGACCGGCTCATTTTCTCGGCTCCTTTCCGCCGATTGCAGAACAAAACCCAGGTATTTCCTTTGCCAGGCAGCATTTTTGTACACAACCGATTAACGCACAGCTTGGAAGTATCCTGCGTAGGGCGTTCTTTAGGAAACGACATAGCCAGCCAATTATTGAAAAAACATCCAGAACTGACTGATTCACATATCATGGAAACAGGTTCCATTGTTTCTGCCGCCTGCCTGGCACACGACCTGGGCAACCCCCCTTTCGGTCATTCGGGAGAGAAAGCCATTTCAAGTTATTTTTCGGAAAGAGAAGGCATGGCCTTGCAGCAAGAGCTATCACCGGCAGAATGGGATGACTTGATCCATTTCGAAGGCAATGCCAATGCATTCCGTCTTCTCACCCATCAGTTTGAAGGGAGAAGAAAAGGAGGGTTTGTTTTGACTTACTCCACCTTGGCATCCATCGTGAAATATCCATATTCCTCGCAACTAGCCGGAAGCAAGTCCAAATTCGGTTTCTTTTTAAGCGAAGAAGCCGACTACCAGAAAATAGCCACCGAACTGGGCATCACCCGCCTCAGCACAGCGGGCAAGCCTCTGCGCTATGCACGCCATCCACTGGTATACTTAGTAGAAGCAGCCGACGACATCTGCTATCAGATGATGGACATAGAAGATGCACACAAGCTGAAACTTCTGACTCATGACGAAACTAAAGGATTGTATATGCTGTTCTTTGATGAAAAAAGAAAAAAACGCATAGAAGAAGTCTGCCGGATTGTCACGGATATAAATGAACAGATAGCCTATCTACGCTCCTCAGTCATCGGAGCACTAATAAAAGAATGTGCACGAGTATTCATAGAAAATGAAGAAACTATATTGGCAGGAGAATTTGAAGGAACACTAATAAAACACATCAGTAGTCCTTTGAAAGAAGCGTATGAAAGTTGCTCGAGAGTAGCCTTCCAGAAAATTTACCGTTCTAGCGATGTGCTGGACATTGAATTGGCAGGCTTCAGAGTCATCAGCACTTTGATAGACCTGATGATCAAGGCTGTGCGTTCTCCGGATAAAGCCTATTCACAATTATTAATCAACCGAGTGTCCGGACAATACAATATCAACGCACCTACTCTATATGGAAAAATACAAGCTGTACTGGATTACATATCGGGCATGACAGATGTCTATGCTCTAGATCTCTATCGAAAGATTAAAGGAAACAGTTTGCCGGCAGTATAACAGCAGTTGAGCGAAATCAGGTAGAGAGATTTATATTTCAGACGCGGATTATTTTATATAGTTGATAAAAATAATCCGCGTCTGAAATATTTAAAATTAGCAATTGCGTAATTCATTTCTGCCCCATATTCGTTCGGCCGCTCTCTGGAAGCATTCGAAACTGCAAGCTTGGTTATTTTGTCAATATGGGATGTGCCCCAGAAGTAATCTTCAACGCTTCGGGATACTGTTTTACAAATGATTCGATATGACGTACTCGCTTGTCTTCCAAAATCTCATTCACCGCAATCAGAATACCAGTTTCTTCCACATCGCCAAATCCATAATTAATTGCCGTTCCAAACATGCGCATAGTAGGCGACAAACTCATATAAGCATTCACCAACGGAGGGATGTTATACCCCAGTTTACGCACCTCTGTGTTCAGAACCTTATAATCCTCTTTAAATGATTCATAACAAAAAAGTCCCTCCAACATTTTCTTATCCGTTTCTATTTCCAGCGATTTCATCGGAGTTATCAACTTATCTTTATCACCAAAATGTTTGTTCAGGAAATATAATATCATGTCACGACCCTGACGATGATAGTTAGGATACATGGTCATTTTGCCAAAGAAATATTTCACATTAGGTTTGATCACCGTTAAAGCGCCTAAACCATCCCACAAATTATCCAAAGCAAACAAGCCCTTCGAACCGGCACGAGTAGACTGATATTCCAATGTAACAAACGAACGACCTAACTCTACAGTATAAGGCAAATATTCTTTCAAAAAGACCTCTGAAAAATCAAACATATGAGCAGTAGCCAACAAGGGTTTACCACTTTTATCAAACTGTACTTCGTTTCCTAATATATAACGATATCCACCCAAGATTTCTTCTGCTTCGGGATTCCATACAACCAATTGCTTATATGGATTTTTCATTATATCATATTCATCAATATCCATTGACTTTCCCGTTCCCCCTCCGGCTGCACGAAAGGCAATTTCTCTCAGCCGGCCGATTTCCTTCATCACATTCGGCGAGTCCTGATATGTAATAACATAAATTTCATTATGACTTTTATTTGTAAACCTCAGGCGTTTATCCTCTGAAAGTTCCGCCTTTAGAAGTTCTTTACTAATCGGTGCTATAATTTCTTCCATATCTTTTTATTCTCTCTTTTGTCTATTTATAGTTTATAGACTACATCCTTTACAAACTGAGCCCATTGAGCCGGAGTCTTTGTTTTATTGAAAGTTTGCCAAGGGATGGGCTTCCCAATGGTCAATGTAAATGTTTTATGACGATTTTTCAACATTTCATCCGCCAAATACAACATTGCGATATTAAATTTAATACCAAGTGTCTTACATACATTTGCCAAGTTATAAAAGAAATCCGAGTTTCGGCCTTCAAAATGCAACGGCACTACATCACGATGCGTTTCAACACTTTTTGTAATAAATGTTTTTTTCCACTCCAAATCCTTAATCTCACCATTTTGTCTACGCGAGCAGAGTCCTGCGGGAAACATAATAATATGATTTTCCGAAGCAAAACCAGCCTCTACCATTCTAGGAAAATCTCTTGATTGAATCCCCGTCTTGTTAATAGGGATACACAAAGGAGCCAGGCCGTACAGATTCATCAACAGATCGTTGACTAGATAACGCACATTGCCATGGTAATGTTTACCCAAAATATATCCTAAAGCAACTCCGTCTTGCCCTCCCAGCGGGTGGTTGCTTACAAAAGTACACCTACCTTCTTCAGGCAAATTTTCCAAGCCTTTTATTTCCACCTTTGCATCCAAAAATTCCATACAAGCTTCTAAGAAGTCTACTCCGACCTTATCCTTGGTAGCCCGTAAAAAGACATTTAATTCATCCTGATGCACGATACGCTTCAGGTACGAAACGACAAAGCGGGGAATATATTTATATTTCCTTCCTGCCTTCGCCTTCAATATCTTTTCTATGTCGATTAAAAATATAGAGTTGTCAGTCATTTTGCAAACACACTTTTCTATGCAAAAGTAACTTATCTTTTTTTATATTGGCAATTTATGACAGGAAAAAGCATCAAACACCTAAGAAATTAAGAGTTTTTGTGCATAAAACAATACCAACTCTTTCATTTTTGCTCAAAACAAAAACGAATGTGCAATAATCTATTCTCACTTCATAACATTCTAACCAAGCACCATATAGCAGCTTTTCACAATAAAAACATCTATTTTAAAGCCTCTGTTTACCAATACGATAAGCAGTTTAACAACCTGTTGATAACTTCTCGAAATATTTTCTTGAAATAATTGTGGGGAATTGTGGGGAATTGTGTAATTTTACGCCTTAAATCATATAATTAAGGTATATATGCGTTTTTTAGGCAATTCTGAAGCAAAGACAGATGCAAAAGGCAGAGTCTTTCTACCTTCTGTTTTCAGGAAACAGCTACAAACTGCTTCCGAAGAATGCTTGATTTTACGCAAAGATACCTATCAGGAGTGCTTGGTGCTTTATCCGGAAAGTGTATGGAACGAACAGATGAACGAGTTACGCAGCAAACTCAACCGCTGGAACTCCAAGCACCAACAGATTTTTCGCCAGTTTGTCTCTGACGTGGAAGTAATCACATTAGACGGCAACGGGCGCTTCCTGATCCCGAAACGTTATCTGAAGCTGGCAAAGATACAACAGAATGTACGCTTCATCGGTTTGGATGACACCATAGAAATCTGGTCGAAAGAAATAGCGGACAAGCCGTTCATCACACCGGAGGATTTCGGGAAAGAGTTAGAAGAAATTATGGGTACTAACAACAATGCAGAACTAAAATGAGCGAAGCAGAACAGACATATCATATACCAGTACTACTGGACGAAAGTGTGAACGGAATGAACATACGCTCCGGAGGCATTTATGTAGATGTCACATTCGGAGGAGGAGGACACTCCAAAGAAATTTTGTCACGAATGGACAACAGCGCACACCTGTACAGCTTTGATCAGGACGAAGATGCCGAAAGAAACATAGTGAACGATCACCGTTTCACCTTTGTTCGCAGCAATTTCCGCTACCTACACAACTTTCTGCGTTACTATGGTGTAGAATCTATTGATGCAGTATTAGCCGACCTTGGGGTTTCCTCTCACCACTTTGATGAATCGGAGCGAGGGTTCTCATTCCGTTTTGACGGCAAATTGGATATGCGCATGAACAAGCGCGCCGGTATGACAGCCGCCGATCTTGTGAACACTTATAGCGAAGAACGCCTGGCAGATATTTTCTACTTGTACGGTGAATTGAAAAACAGTCGCAAGCTGGCATCGGTCATAGTCAAGGCACGAGCCGAAAAAGCCATTGTTTCCATTGGTGATTTTCTTGGCATCATTAAGCCGCTATTCGGTCGGGAACGCGAGAAAAAAGAACTTGCCAAAGTCTTTCAGGCCTTACGCATAGAAGTAAATCAAGAAATGGAAGCATTAAAAGAAATGCTTGATGCTGCGACTCAGGCTCTGAAACCGGGAGGTAGACTGGTAGTAATCACCTATCACTCATTGGAAGATCGCATGGTAAAAAACATGATGAAGACTGGAAATATACAAGGCAAAACCGAACAAGACTTTTTTGGGAATGTGCAAACACCTTTCAAACTAGTCAACAGTAAGGTAATCGTAGCCAACCAAGAAGAAGTTACACGTAATCCGCGCTCCAGAAGTGCCAAGTTAAGAATCGCGGAAAAAAAATAGGAACGAAATGGAAGAAGAACAAAAACAGAATGAGCAGCATTCCAAAAATGAACAGACGGCTTCATCCAAGCACATGTCTATTCGTAGTATATTGGGAGGAGATATTTTAGCAAACGACTTTTTCAAAAGACAAACCCGTCTGCTTATCCTTATCATGATCCTGACTGTGCTATACATAGACAACCGATACAACAGCCAGCAGGAACTTATAGAGATAGACAAATTAAAAAAAGAACTGATAGACATCAAATACGATGCTTTGACACGTTCCTCTGAACTGATGGAAAAAAGCCGCCAGTCGCGAATAGAAGAATATATCTCGACGGAAGAAAGCCGCTTGCAGACAGCGACTAACCGTCCTTATTTAATAAAGAAAAATTAAGCCCATGATGCCCAACCAGAAGAACATAATGATCCGATTTTCCTTCATCATTCTGATTATGGTGTTGGTAGGCATTGCAATTATCTGCAAGGCCGGTGTCATCATGTTTGCCGAACGCCAATACTGGAAAGACGTAGCCGACCGTTTCGTCAAGGAAAATGTCAGCATCCCTTCCACTCGCGGCAACATCATCTCAGCGGACGGACAGCTAATGGCCAGCAGTTTGCCCGAATATAAGATTTACATGGACTTCATGATAAATAAAAAGAAAGGAGAAACAGAAGAGGAAGAAAAGACACGGTTGAAATTGCAACACATCAAAGATTCCATACTCAATGCAAATCTTGATTCGATTTGCAAAGGATTACACGAAATTTTTCCGGATAAAAGTACAGCTTATTTCAAACAGCATATCAGAAATGGGCGGAAGAAAGAAAGCCGTAGTTGGCTTCTCTACCCCAAACGCATCTCTTACATACAATATAAAGAGACCAAACGTCTGCCTGTATTCAACCTAAACAAATACAAAGGCGGATTCCACGAACAGGTTTTCAACCAACGGAAAAAGCCTTTCGGATCATTGGCAATGCGTACTTTAGGAGACATGTTTCCAGACATTGAAAAAGGTGCAAAAAATGGGCTAGAACTTTCATACGATTCTATTTTGAGAGGAAGAGACGGTATCACACACCGCCAAAAAGTGATGAATAAATACCTGAACATTGTGGACATTCCGCCCATAGACGGTTGTGACATCATCACCACCATTGATGTAAGTATGCAAGATATTGCGGAAAAAGCTTTGGTGGACAAGTTGAAAGAAATCAATGCTACTGTGGGAGTTGCTATTTTGATGGAAGTACAAACCGGCGACATAAAGGCTATTGTCAACATGACCAAATGCAATGATGGTATTTATAGAGAAATACAAAACAATGCCATTTCAGACATGATGGAACCAGGATCTACTTTTAAAACAGCTTCTATTATGGTCGCATTGGAAGATGGGAAAATCACTCCCGACCAAATAATAGATACCGGCAATGGCGTCTACAATATGCACGGACGCCCCATGAAGGACCATAATTGGCACCGAGGAGGATATGGGGCAATAACAACCACACAGACGTTAATGTACTCTTCAAATATCGGAGTTTCGCGTCTGATAGACCAAAATTACCATAACCAACCGGAAAAATATGTGGAAGGTCTATATAAATTAGGTATAGCCACTCCGCTGAACTTAGATATTCCAGGAGCGGGTAAGCCGAACATCCGCATGCCGAACAAAGACAACTGGTCGCGAACCGCACTGGCATGGATGTCTATCGGTTATGAAACGCAGGTTCCTCCTATCAACACATTGACATTTTATAATGCAATAGCTAATAATGGAGTTATGGTAAAGCCTAAGTTCGTCAAATCAATTGTAAAAGACGGTCAAATAGTGGAAGATATCCCAACCGAAGTATTGAATCCTGCCATTGCTTCTCCAAAGACCATTCAAGATATTCAAATGATTTTGGAAAAAGTGGTGAGTGAAGGACTGGGGAAAAAAGCCGGTTCCAAACAATTTCACGTATCTGGGAAAACCGGAACCGCACAAGTTTCACAAGGTAAAGGAGGATATAAGACCGGCACAATGCGTTATCTGGTCAGTTTCTGTGGATATTTTCCTTCGGAAATGCCCAAATACAGTTGCATTGTAGCTATCCAAAAGCCTGGACTTCCAGCTTCGGGAGGACTAATGGCCGGTAGCGTCTTCAGCAAAATAGCCGAGCGGGTATATGCCAAGCATTTAGCACAGGACTTGAAAGGAGCCAAAGACTCCACTTCTATTTTTATTCCAGACGTAAAGAACGGAGATATAAATGCCGCCCATTATGTGTTGAAACGGATAAATATACCAACATACAACATTCCGGAAGAAGTAGAAGAAGGCAAACCCGTATGGGGAAATGTGACCTGCAATCCGGACAATGTATTGTTCAACAAAAAAGACATTAGTAACAAACTAGTACCTAGCGTGATTGGTATGGGTGCGAAAGACGCTGTTTACCTGCTTGAAAGCATGGGCCTAAAAGCTCGAGTCACAGGCACAGGCAAAGTGAGATCGCAAAGCATACCGGCAGGAAACACATTGCACAAAGGACAAAGTATTCAATTAAAATTAAATTAATAAGGTAGCAAGAAGAGTATGAAACTGGAAGAGATTATTAAACACATAACGATTAATGAAATCATAGGTGATGCCACCCAAGAGATTTCGGGAATAAACATGGACTCACGCCTGGTGGATTCCGGACATCTTTTCGTTGCTGTAAAAGGAACGCAAACGGATGGACATGCTTATATTTCGAAAGCAATCGAAAAAGGAGCTTTTGCGGTAGTATGCGAAACCTATCCTGAGACATTGAACGAACATGTCACCTATATAAAAGTTAATGACACGGAAGATGTTGTCGGGAAACTGGCTACCACTTTTTATGGCAACCCTACCTCCAAAATGAAACTGGTAGGAGTTACAGGTACCAATGGGAAAACCACCATTGCCACCTTATTATATAATATGTTCCGTCAATTCGGTTATAAAACAGGGCTTATCTCTACCGTATGCAACTATATAGATGGAGAAGCCATCCCGACCGACCACACAACGCCCGACCCCATCACATTGAACAAGTTATTGGGACGCATGGCAGACGAAGGATGTAAATATGCCTTTATGGAGGTAAGTTCACACTCTATTGCACAGAAACGAATCGGCGGTTTAACATTTGCAGGCGGTATCTTCACCAATCTTACTCGTGATCATTTGGATTATCATAAAACCGTGGAGAATTACCTAAAAGCCAAAAAAGCATTCTTCGATGGACTGCCTAAAGATGCTTTCGCCTTGACCAATCTAGATGATAAAAATGGTTTGGTCATGACCCAAAACACACGAGCCAAAGTGCATACCTATTCACTACGATCCCTAAGTGACTTCAAAGGCAAAGTGCTGGAAGATGGATTCGAAGGAATGTTGCTCGACATAAACACTGTAGAAGTCAACGTGCAATTCATCGGACGTTTTAATGCTTCCAATTTACTGGCCGTTTATGGAACAGCCTGTTTATTGGGCAAAAAACCGGAAAACGTATTGCTGGCTTTAAGTACACTTCGTCCTGTTGCCGGACGTTTTGACTCACTCCGCTCATCCAAAGGCTATACTGCTATTGTAGACTATGCACACACTCCCGATGCTTTGGAAAATGTGCTAAATGCCATTCACGAAGTTCTGAATGGCAAAGGCAATGTGATTACAGTTGTAGGAGCCGGTGGAAACCGAGATAAAGGGAAACGCCCGCTGATGGCACAAGAAGCGGCCAAACAAAGTAACAAAGTAATCATCACCTCTGACAATCCTCGTTACGAAGAGCCGGAAGACATTATCCGCGACATGCTGGTCGGCCTAGACAAAGAGGATATGCGCAAAGTGATAAGCATTACTGACCGCAAGGAAGCCATTCGAACAGCCTGCATGCTGGCCGGCTCTAAAGATGTCATTCTGATTGCCGGAAAAGGACATGAAAATTATCAGGAGATCAAAGGTATAAAACATCATTTTGATGACAAAGAAGTATTAAGAGATATTTTTGCTAATGAATAAACCAACTAGAGATGTTATATTATTTATTCCAATATTTAGAAAAGTTTAATTTCCCCGGAGCCGGAATGTTCAGCTATGTTTCATTCCGTTCGCTAATGGCAATTATTTTGTCCTTGCTGATCTCAGCTATTTTTGGAGAATACTTCATCAATCTACTTAAACGCAAGCAGATTACTGAGACCCAGCGCGATGCATCCATCGACCCTTTCAATGTGAAGAAAGTAGGTGTGCCGACCATGGGAGGAATAATCATTATCGTAGCGATTCTCATTCCTTGCCTGTTGTTGGGTAAACTACATAACATTTATATGATATTAATGCTGATCACTACCATTTGGTTAGGCACATTAGGCTTTTTGGATGATTACATCAAAGTTTTTCGCAAAGACAAAGAAGGTTTGCACGGCAAGTTCAAGATTATCGGCCAAGTGGGTTTGGGACTCATCGTGGGACTTACTTTGTATTTAAGTCCCAATGTAGTGATCCGCGAGAACGTGGAAATACAAAAAGGAGGCGAAATAGTAGAAGTGGTTCATAAAGAACAGGATCAAAAGTCCACCAAAACCACTATCCCTTTCTTTAAGAATAACAACCTGGATTATGCAGACTTTGTCGGTTTCTTAGGAGATCATGCACAGGCCGTAGGCTGGATTATTTTTGTATTGGTTACCATTTTTGTAGTCACCGCTGTTTCCAACGGAGCTAACCTAAATGATGGAATGGACGGAATGGCGGCTGGTAATTCCGCCATTATCGGCCTCACACTAGGCATACTGGCATACGTATCCAGCCACATAGAGTATGCAGGGTATCTTAACATTATGTATATTCCCGGCAGTGAAGAGCTGGTGATCTTTATTTGCGCTTTTATCGGTGCCCTGATTGGGTTTCTTTGGTATAATGCATTTCCTGCCCAAGTATTTATGGGCGATACCGGTAGTCTGACCATCGGTGGCATCATAGCGGTATTCGCTATTATAATTCATAAAGAATTGCTGATTCCCATCCTTTGTGGTATATTTCTAATAGAAAACCTTTCGGTCATTCTACAGGTACGATATTTCAAAAGCGGAAAAAAGAAAGGCCATCTGCAACGTGTATTCAAACGCGCGCCCATTCACGACCACTTTCGTACTACGCTTGCACAATTAGATCCTAATTGCAGTTATCTATTGATGAAACCTAACAGCGTTTTCCATGAATCAAAAATCACAGTACGCTTTTGGATTGTCACCATCGTACTGGCTGCAATTACAATTATTACGTTAAAGATAAGATAAAAGAATTATGGCTAAAAGAATTGTCATACTAGGAGCTGGAGAAAGCGGTGCGGGAGCAGCCGTTCTGGCCAAGAAACAAGGTTTCGACACATTTGTTTCAGATATGTCCATGATCAAGGACTCATATAAAAACATGCTGAATGAAAGGGGCATCAAATGGGAAGAAGGCAAACATACCGAATCACTCATCTTGAATGCAAACGAGGTGATCAAAAGCCCCGGAATACCCAATGACGCACCGATAATTGTAAAACTGAAGAAACAGGGCATTCCTGTAATTTCCGAAATAGAGTTTGCCGGACGTTATACCAATGCCAAAATGATCTGTATCACAGGAAGCAATGGCAAAACCACCACAACCTCATTAATTTATCATATATTCAAAAAGGCAGGAATGAATGTAGGTTTAGCCGGAAACATCGGACGGAGTTTGGCGTTTCAGGTAGCAGAATACAATTACGATTATTACGTAATCGAACTCAGCAGTTTCCAACTGGATAACATGTATAAATTCCATGCCAACATTGCCGTATTAATGAACATCACTCCTGATCATTTGGATCGCTATGACCACCAGATGCAGAACTATGTGGATGCAAAGTTTCGGATCATACAGAATCAGACTCCAGACGATGCCTTCATTTTCTGGAACGATGACCCTATCATCCAGCGTGAGCTACATAAATATGGCATTCACGGTCATTATTATCCATTTTCCGAAAGAAAAAAAGAAGGAACTTCTGCCTACGTAGAACAAGATAAAGTATATTTCACCGAGCCAATTGCTTTCAATATGGAGCAAGAAGAACTAGCACTTACTGGCACACACAATCTGTTCAATTCAATGGCGGCAGGTATTTCCGCCAATTTAGCAGGCATTCATAAAGAATGTATTCGCGAGGCACTGGGCGATTTCAAAGGAGTAGAACACCGGCTGGAGAAAGTCTGTCGTGTAAAAGGCGTAGATTACATCAATGACTCCAAAGCAACCAACGTAAACTCTTGCTGGTATGCCTTGCAAAGCATGAAAACAAAAACCATCCTGATATTGGGCGGAAAAGATAAAGGTAACGATTATAACGAAATAGCCGACCTAGTAAAAGAAAAATGCGTAGGCCTGATTTATCTAGGTCTACACAACGAGAAACTACATGAGTTCTTTGATCATTTTGGACTTCCGGTAGCTGATGTACAAAGCATGAAAGATGCTGTTGATGCTGCTTACCACATGGCTCAAAAAGGCGAAACCGTATTGTTGAGTCCTTGCTGTGCCAGCTTTGACCTTTTCAAAAGCTACGAAGAACGTGGCGAACAGTTCAAAGAATGTGTAAGAAATCTGTAGTAATTAAGATATATAGAGAACATGGATCTGATAAAAGACTTATTCAAGGGCGACAAAGTAATCTGGATTATTTTCTTGTTTCTTTGTCTGATCTCCATCATCGAGGTATTTAGTGCAGCCAGCACTCTTACCTATAAAAGCGGAGACCATTGGGGACCTATCACCCAACACAGCGTCATTCTGATGGTGGGTGCCTGGATTGTAGTACTGGTACACAATATCCCCTATAAATTTTTCCGTGTACTCCCCATTTTCCTGTTGCCCATATCAGCTGCATTACTGATTTTTGTAATGGGCATGGGATTGATTACCGGAGACCGTGTCAATGGCGCAGCCCGTTGGATGACCTTTTTCGGCATCCAGTTTCAGCCTTCCGAACTGGCAAAGATGGCTGTGATCATTGCCACTGCCTTCATTCTCTCCATATTTCAAGAAGAAGACAATACTAATCCGAAAGCTTTTAAATGGATCATGTGGATTGTTGTACCTGTGTTCATCCTGATTGCTCCCGAAAACGGTTCTACTGCCGCATTACTGTTCGGTGTGGTCTTCCTAATGATGATTATCGGAAGGGTTCCCTGGAAACAACTGGCCAAACTGATGGGAATTGTGGGAGTAATACTGGCATTTTTTGTCAGCACGGTGATGGCAATTCCCACACAAAAGCTGAACAAAGTTCCCATGATGCATCGTGTGGAAACCTGGCAGAATCGTATCAAAGGATTTTTCGAGGACAAAGAAGCTGTGCCCGCTGCCAAATACGATATAGACAAAGACGCCCAGATAGCACATGCCAACATAGCTATCGCCTCCAGCAACATTATAGGAAAAATGCCGGGCAACAGCGTACAACGTGATTTTCTGTCGCAGGCATTTTCCGATTTCATTTTTGCCATTGTCATCGAAGAACTGGGACTATTAGGAGGAGCTTTTGTCGTTATACTTTATATCTGGTTGTTGATGAGAGCTGGTAAAATAGCCCGGAGATGCGAAAAAACCTTCCCTGCCTTCCTGGTGATGGGCATCGCCTTACTGCTAGTATCACAGGCGATGCTCAACATGATGGTAGCTGTAGGCTTGTTTCCCGTAACAGGACAGCCCTTGCCATTGATCAGCAAAGGAGGAACATCAACGCTTATCAATTGTGCCTACATAGGCATGATACTAAGCGTCAGCCGCTATGTGACCGAAAAAGAAGAACAAAAGGTGGCCGAACAAAAAGCATTGGAAGCAGCCGAACTGGCAGCTAAAGCCGAAAAACACCAAGAAATGGTGGCCGCCATGCAAGAAGCACTAGCTCAGTTACCGACCGAAACTGTGTACACAACAGCAAAAGAAAAAGCTGAAACAGAAGATATGACAGAGGAAAAAGACAGGGAAGAAAAGACAGAAAAAGAAGAAATATAATATAAATCATTCATCTTAAAAGTATTATTTATACTTTTGTGAATAATTCGATCAAAAAGAAGTAATGAAAGAAAAATTGAGAGTTATCATCAGTGGAGGAGGAACCGGTGGACATATATTCCCCGCAATTTCCATTGCCAATGCCATCAAAGAACAGTATCCCGATGCAGAGATCCTGTTCGTCGGTGCCGAAGGTAGAATGGAAATGCAGCGTGTTCCTGCTGCTGGATACCCAATAAAAGGATTACCTATCACCGGATTCAATCGCAAGAACCTGTTGAAAAATGTGCTTGTCCTTTATAAATTAGCCAAGAGTCAGATATTGGCACGCAGAATTATCAAAGAATTCAAGCCGCATGTGGCAGTAGGCGTAGGCGGATATGCCAGCGGACCTACCCTAAAAGTAGCAGGAATAATGGGAATCCCGACACTGATACAGGAACAAAACTCGTATGCCGGGGTCACTAACAAGCTACTGGCCCAAAAAGCCTGTAAAATATGTGTAGCATATGATGGGATGGAAAAGTTCTTTAACAAGGATAAAATCATCCTGACCGGAAACCCGGTACGCCAAGATTTGCTTACCCCCAACATCAGTCGGGAAGATGCTATCCGTTCTTTCGGGCTGAACCCCGCCAAGAAAACCATTCTGATTATAGGAGGAAGTCTTGGAGCACGAACCATTAACAACTGCGTGATGGAAGGATTGGAGAAGATCAAAATGTCTGATGTTCAATTCATCTGGCAGACAGGGAAAACATATATCAATGAAGCACGGAAAACAGTAGCCCGAAACGGTGGACTATCCATGCTTTACGTGACTGACTTTATCAGCAACATGGCAGCAGCATATAGTGCTTCCGATCTGGTTATCAGCCGGGCCGGTGCAGGATCAATTTCCGAATTCTGCTTGTTGCAAAAACCTGTCATTCTAGTGCCATCGCCTAATGTAGCCGAAGACCATCAAACCAAAAACGCCTTGGCACTGGTCAACAAGAACGCTGCCATCTACATCAAAGATGATGCAGCTTCGGAAGCTTTGCTGGACAAAGCCATCGAAACAGTGAACCAACCCGAGATACTAAAAAACTTAAGTACAAACATTGCCAAATTAGCCTTTACCGACTCAGCCAACATCATTGCACGGGAGGTATGCAAGCTAGCTGACAAATACAGACAAAAGAATGGACGTTAATACATTGAAATCAGTTTACTTTATCGGTGCCGGAGGTATCGGTATGAGCGCGTTAGTACGCTACTTCTTGTCAATAGGCAAGAAAGTAGGGGGGTATGACCGAACTCCCAGCGAACTGACAGAAAAACTGGTTAAAGAAGGGGCAGCCATCCATTACGAAGAGAACACTGCGCTGATTACAGAGGATTTCCGCAATCCGGAAACTACCTTGGTGGTTTACACTCCGGCCGTTCCTGATACACACAAAGAATTTGTTTTCTTCTGCGAGAACGGTTTCGAAATCCATAAACGTTCTCAAGTACTGGGCATGCTTACTCGTACGGGAAAAGGACTTTGCGTGGCAGGCACCCATGGAAAGACAACCACCTCAACCATGACAGCCCATCTTTTACACCAGTCACATGTAGGTTGTAATGCATTTTTAGGCGGCATATCCAAAAACTACGAAACCAATTTGCTGCTGTCCAAGCATAGCGACTACATTGTAATCGAATCAGACGAATTCGATCGGTCATTCCATTGGCTCTCGCCATACATCTCCGTGATTACAGCAACAGACCCCGATCATTTGGACATTTATGGCACAAAAGAAGCCTATTTGGAAAGTTTCCGCCATTATACTTCCCTCATCCAACCAGGAGGTGCATTAATTATGCGCAAAGGTATTGAGTTACAACCTACTCTGCAAGAGGGTGTCAAATTATATACCTATTCCAAGGAAGAAGGAGACTTCCATGCTGAAAACATCCGCATCGGAAACGGTGAGATATTCTTCGACTATTTTTCACCGCTAGGCAATATCAAGGACATACAGCTGGGAGTACCTGTCAGCATCAATATAGAGAATGGAATAGCTGCCATAGCTTTGGCACAAATGAGCGGCGTGAGCAATGAAGAAATTAAAAAAGGCATGGCAAGTTTCCGTGGAGTAGACCGGCGTTTTGATTTTAAGATCAAGAATGACAAAGTAGTCTTCCTGAGCGACTACGCACATCATCCTTCTGAAATCAGACAAAGCATATTGTCCATGCGTGCCCTTTATCAGGACAAAAAACTGACGGCTGTATTCCAGCCGCATCTTTATACCCGTACCCGCGATTTCTACAAAGACTTTGCCGACAGTCTTTCCCTGCTGGATGAAGTAATTCTGGTAGATATCTACCCGGCTCGCGAACAACCTATTCCCGGTGTCACCAGCAAACTGATCTACGACCAGCTTCGTCCAGACATCGAGAAGAGCCTGTGTAAAAAAGAAGAAATTCTAGATACACTCAGCCACAAACATATAGAAGTATTAATCACTCTAGGTGCAGGCGACATAGACAACTATGTTCCCAGTATCTGCGATTTATTGAGTAAAAAATGATAAAGAAGATTCTCATACTCCTATTTCTGCTGTTGATAACCACCTACCTTGTTGTAGCCGTTACCACGCTTAACAGCAAGCCTGTCAATCAGGTTTGCACGGGTATGGAATTAATCATCAAAGACAGTATAGACCATGGTTTTATCAACCAAAAAGAAATTATCCGGCTACTCAACAATAAAAAATTGTCTCCGGTAGACAAGAAAATAGGCGAAATCAACACTCGCCTGCTGGAAGAAGAAATCGGGAAACATCCCCTGATTGAAAATGTGGAATGCTATCGTACACCCGGATGTAAAATAGGAATCGAAGTGACCCAGCGGCTTCCCATTTTGAGGGTAATGGCAAACAATGGTGATAATTATTATATCGATCATAAAGGAAAAATCATGCCCATCCCCAACAGTTCGGCCTATGTAACTGTTATTACAGGGAATGTAGATCGTGATTTTGCCACTAAAGAGCTTTATAAACTGGGAGTCTTTCTACAAGATCATCCTTTGTGGAATGCTCAGATAGAGCAAATCAACGTTACTCATGCCAAAGAACTCGAACTAGTTCCACGAGTTGGAGAACATATCATCTTTTTGGGAAAGCCCGGAAATTATGAAAAGAAGTTCGAACGGCTGAAAACGTTTTATGAAAAGGGACTGAATAAGGTGGGATGGAACAAATACAGCCGGATCAGTTTGGAGTTTAACAATCAAATAATTTGCACAAAAAAAGAGAAGTAAGATATGGCAGCAACAGATTTTATAGTAGCAATAGAACTGGGATCTTCCAAAATCACAGGTATTGCAGGGAGAAAACATGCAGACGGAAGCATACAAGTGCTGGCTCTCGTTAGCGAGAACTCTTCGGATTTTATCCGTAAGGGAGTGATTTACAATCTGGACAAGACCGCACAAAGCCTTACTTCGATTGTAAAAAAGCTAGAATCGACACTAAAGGCTTCTATCGGGAAAGTCTATATAGGCATCGGAGGGCAGTCTCTTCGTACCATTCGCAACACGGAAGTACGCCATCTGGAGGAAGAGACCAAGATCTCACAAAAACTAATCGACTCTATCATGGACAGCAATCGCGAAGTGCCCATCATAGATCAGGAAATATTGGAAGTGGCTCCCCAAGAATACAAGGTAGGCATCAACCTGCTGGCCGATCCGGTGGGAGTACCCAGCGACCATATAGAAGGACGGTTCCTTAATATCATTGCGCGAAACAGTGTAAAACAAAACATTGACAAGTGCTTCAAACAAGCCGGAATCCAAATAGCCGATTACATTATATCGCCACTGGCACTGGCTGATACCACACTAACCAACAGCGAAAAACGCTCGGGATGCATGCTCATCGACTTTGGTGCAGATACAACTACCGTATCTGTTTATAAAAACAATATACTCCGCCACCTGGCTGTAATTCCATTGGGGGGAAGTAACATCACCAAAGATATCTGCAGCCAGCAAATTGAAGAAGAAGAGGCCGAAGAACTGAAGAAAAAATACGGAAGTGCCTACACCAACTGGATGGAAGAAGGAGACGACAAACCCACTTATTCGCTGGAAGGAAAATGTAACATCGGAGCACGCCTGCTGGAAGACATTGTGGAGGCACGCACCAACGAAATACTGGCCAACGTATGGAATCAGGTTGTCCTGTCAGGATATGAAGAAAAGTTGTTGGCAGGAGCTGTCATCACCGGAGGAACGGCCAACCTGACCAATATGGAAGAAGCATTCAGCAAACGCACCAAGATAGAAAAAGTAAGAACTGCCAAAGAAAGCCAGCTGAACTTGAAAAGCGGTATGGTGGAAATAAAAAAAGACGGAATGCACAACACCATCCTTGCCTTGCTTGCAGCAGGGAAAGAGAATTGTTGCCGCCAGGAACGTCCGGCAAAACCCGTACAGGTCCCTCTTTTTGATGAAAACTTATTGAAAAAGAAAAAAGAGGAAGAAGCACAAAAAGCAGCGCAAGAAGCACAAAAAGCAGAAGAGGAAAAGAAGAGGCTGAGAACTACCTGTGAGAACCTGATAACGCGTGCAAAAGAAATGAAAAAAGAAGGAAAATATAAAAACGCGCTGTCACAACTAGCCAAAGCACGTGAAATGGGAATACCGGAAACATTGAGCCAGATACGCGAAATGGAAAAAGAAATCAAAAGATTGAAAGAAGCAAGCAACCCTTTCGTACGGCTGGGCAACTTGTTTGGAAAGATCTTAGAAGAATAAGAAACGAAAAAAATACATCACCTTAATATAATATAGAAGATTATGTCTGATGAAACTATAATGCCATTTGACTTCCCGACAGAGAACCCGACTATCATTAAAGTAATCGGTGTAGGAGGTGGCGGCGGCAATGCCGTAAATCACATGTATAAAGAGGGCATACACGATGTGACATTCGTTGTATGCAACACTGACAACCAGGCACTGGCAGAATCTCCTGTCCCTGTAAAGCTACAACTGGGTAAAGAAGGATTGGGAGCCGGAAACCGCCCCGAGCGAGCACGCGAAGCTGCCAAAGAAAGCATAGAAGATGTCAAGAACATGCTGAGCGACGGTTGCAAAATGGTATTTATCACTGCGGGGATGGGAGGAGGAACCGGAACTGGAGCAGCCCCCATTATTGCCAAAACCGCCAAAGACATGGATGTTCTGACAGTCGGCATCGTCACTATCCCCTTCCTGTTCGAAGGACCGCGAAAAATAGACCAGGCACTGGACGGTGTGGAACAAATGAGCCAGCACGTAGACGCCTTACTGGTGATCAACAATGAACGCTTGCGCGATATCTACTCGGACTTCAGCGTAATGAACGCTTTTGGCAAAGCAGACGACACTCTATCCGTGGCTGCCAAAAGTATTGCCGAAATCATCACTATACGCGGAACCATCAACCTCGACTTCAATGATGTGAAAACAGTGCTGAAGGACGGTGGAGTAGCCATTATGAGCACAGGCTACGGCAAAGGAGAAAGCCGCGTGAGCCAGGCCATCAATGATGCGCTCCATTCTCCGCTGCTCAATAACAACGATATATTCAATTCCAAAAAGATATTGTTCAACATCTCGTTCAGCACCAAAAGTGAACTGATGATGGAAGAAATGAACGAGGTACACGACTTTATGAGCCGATTTGGAAAAGACGTAGAAACCAAATGGGGATTATACATCGACGAATCACTAGAGGACCAAGTCAAATTCACCGTACTGGCTACCGGATTCGGCATCAAGGACGTGCCTGGTATGGACTCTGTGCTGAACAAACACTCTTTCGAGGAACAGAAGAAACTGGAAGAACAGGAAGAAGACGAACAGCGCAAGAACATACGGCGCGGAGAATATTATGGCAAAGGCACCTTCAACAACGGGAACAAGAAAAAACGCCATAACATCTACATCTTCAACATGGAAGACCTGGACAATGACGACATTATCAGCATGGTAGAAACCACGCCCACTTTTCAGCGTACTAAAACCATATTGGAAGGCATACAGTCCAAAGCCATAGCCGAGAAAGAAGAGATGTTCAGCCATAACGATACAGAAAGCAGCGGAATAACTATTACATTTTAACCATTAATATATCAGTAAAGAAACTATGGATTTATTTGACGCAATCAGCAATGATATCAAAGAGGCAATGAAAGCCAAGAACAAAGTGAAATTGGAAACTTTGCGCAATGTGAAGAAATGCTTTCTCGAAGCAAAGACCGCTCCGGGAGCCAATGACACACTGACCGATGACGCTGCACTGAAAATCATGCAGAAACTGGTCAAACAAGGCAAGGATTCAGCAGCCATTTACCAAGGACAAGGACGCGCCGACCTGGCTGAAGGCGAACTGGCCCAAGTGGCAGTAATCGAAGCATACTTGCCCAAGCAAATGAGTGCCGAGGAACTAGAAGCCGCTTTGAAAGAGATCATCGCCGAAATTGGTGCCGCCGGCCCTCAAGACATGGGCAAGGTGATGGGTGTTGCCACCAAGAAATTGGCCGGAAAAGCCGAAGGACGCGCCATCTCGGCCAAAGTAAAAGAGATATTGGGATAAACCTTTATAACAAAGGTCACCAAGAAGGGTGTGTCAAGAAAAAACAATTGACACACCCTTCTTCATTATAAATCGCCGTCAGTTTCAACATAAAGCTAAAGCCCGAAAGGATAGCCATGCCACATGACAATCCGGACTCGCCCCCCATCCTCAAGTCAGGAGAACAACTCCTTCAACACATCCAGCGACTTCAATGCCGGAAAATCCGGCAAATGTAACCGATAGTAGTCATTGATGACCGACAAACAACGGCTGCGCTCCTGGCGGTTCATGCCAAAAAGATGCATCGTCTCGTAGTTCATACGCATCAGCAGGCCGATACGCGAAGCATCCTCCGGCGGCAAGAACGCACCATGCAAAGGCCGGGAAGAAACAAAACAAGCATTCAACATATCGAAGAAGCATCCCTGCCGATAATTCTCTATATTGGGATACAGCCCCAGAAAACGCGAGAAACGCATCAGAAAAACCAAATGGAAATTAGAAAAATTACTTTCGCACTCGTCCAGCCAGCGGACAGAATGCTCCAGATAAGCAAACAACGGCCTGTTTTCGGCTTCCTCGTGCAAGGCACGACACAGAAACTCGGCCAAGAACATGGCAATGGCAGACTTATAAGGATCGTAAGGCAACGTGCGAAATGGACACCACGATTTGGCCTCCTTTATGCGATGCAAGCTGGCGCGCGGCCGATAATCAGCCTCAAACTCTATCATGGAAAGCGGCTGAAACAAGACACTCCTCACCGCCGACTTACGCGAACGGGGGACAGACACGAGAAAAGAAACGCGCCCATTCTCGCGCGTGTATATATCAACAATATTCGACGCATCATTGTATTTCAAGACATGAAGTACAATTCCAACCGTTTTCTGAAGCATATAGTTACCTTATAATAATGATTGAAACTAGCCTCGAAACATGCCCGCCAGCCCTTCCAAACCGCCCTGCATGCTTCTGTGAACACACAAAAATATAGCTTTTAGATGAAAAAATACGTTTTTCTAGAAAAAAATATATCGAATGTTTTGCTAATTCAAAAATAGTTCCTACCTTTGCAACCGCAAAAGAGAAAAACACTCTCCGAAAGCAAGCCAAGCTAAGGCTCGGCAATTCAAGGCTCGGCCCGTTCGTCTATCGGTTAGGACGCAAGATTTTCATTCTTGAAAGGGGGGTTCGATTCCCCCACGGGCTACAAATAAAAACAATAAAGAACAATATTAAAGATTAGTCGAGATGGCAAATCACAAATCATCAGTAAAGAGAATCAGACAGGAAGAGAAGAGAAGACTTCATAACAGATACTATGCTAAGACAATGCGTAATGCTGTTAAAAAACTTCGTACAACTACTGACAAAGCAGAAGCTGTTGCAATGTATCCGAGTGTTCAGAAGATATTGGACAAGATGGCTAAAGTAAACATCATCCATAAGAACAAGGCTGCCAACTTGAAATCAAAATTGGCTGCTCATATCAGTAAACTCGCTTAAGCAACATACCAAGCTAAAAAAAATAGAATAGGCTGAATAGAAATATTCGGCCTTTTTTATTTAATACTGTTTCCCACAACAACAACCTTACTATCGTCAGGTCAATACATTGAACCGCAGAATCAACTCTTCGGCAAACGGATCGAATCTTTGACACAGGATATCGCAGAACATGCAGGCTTGTGCATTGATACAAGCAGGCTTGTTCGCAGTACAAGCTTGGCCTGTTCGCCGCACAAGCTTGGCTTGTGCGTACGTACGTGTAGCCCGATACATACGTATGTGTAGCCCGATGCATACGTACGTGTAGCCCGATGCGTATGTAAGGGCAGACAACATCACCCCTTCACCAAGTAGGTTTTCCCTCTTCTCCCTTCATCCTTTCACTTTCAGCAAATCTAGCTGAAAATCAATATATTAAAAATGACAGGATATCCCTTCATCCCCCTTTCAGCCACGCTGCATAAGTCCTTTCACATCTGCCTTCAGGGGAGGCCGGCATTTTGCTTCTGCCGGCGAATGAAAGGACACTGAAAGGAGGATGAAAGGACCCCACGAAATGTGCTTTCACAATCAGACCCCCCGTCAACAGGACGTTTCGGCGGCTAATGAAGGGATGAAGAGGAAAGTAAGATCACGTCAATACTATCGCCTGTTTGAAGGGGCAACCAGGCAGGATTTGCCGTTATCGGACAAAATCAGGCTGAAAAACTAATGAAAATGCGTTGGAGCCGGCAGACAGAAAGCGACCGTGACAATAAAGGCATTTTCTTTACGGCACTCGATGGCAGGGCCATGCATTTTTGCTTTTTTTGCCGACCAATACCACAGCAAATTCATATTTTTTTCGTACCTTTGAAAGCTAATTTAGATAATCGGATTTAAACATGACTGAAGAAGAAAAGATAAACGGTGAGAACAATTACTCGGCCAGTAACATTCAGGTACTGGAAGGGTTGGAAGCTGTCCGCAAGCGTCCCGCCATGTATATCGGAGATATCAGCGAAAAGGGGTTGCATCACTTGGTCTACGAAGTTGTAGATAACTCTATCGATGAAGCATTAGCCGGCTATTGCGACCACATAGAGGTGACCATCAATGAAGATAACTCCATTACCGTACAAGATAACGGTCGCGGCATCCCGGTAGACTTTCATGAAAAAGAAAAAAAATCGGCACTGGAAGTTGTTATGACCGTTCTGCATGCCGGAGGTAAATTCGACAAAGGTTCTTATAAAGTATCCGGTGGACTACACGGAGTAGGTGTGTCGTGTGTAAACGCCTTGTCTACCCACATGACGACACAGGTGTTCCGCAACGGGAAAATATACCAACAAGAATATTCCTGCGGACATCCACTGTATCCGGTAAAAGAAGTGGGAACGGCCGACATCAACGGAACCAAACAAACCTTTTGGCCGGACGGCAACATCTTTACCGTAACCGAATATAAATATGACATCCTGCAAGCGCGTATGCGCGAACTGGCTTACTTGAATAAAGGTATCACCATCTCGCTGACCGACTGCCGCGTAAAAGAGGAGGACGGAAGCTTTAAAAAAGAGGTATTCCATTCGGATGAAGGAGTAAAAGAATTTGTCCGCTTTCTGAACCGCAACAACGATGCACTGGTGAACGATGTGATATATCTGAACACCGAAAAAAACGGTACACCCATCGAATGTGCCATTATGTATAACACCGGCTATCGCGAAAGCTTGCATTCGTATGTAAACAATATCAACACAATAGAAGGAGGTACGCACGAAGCCGGTTTCCGAAGCGCCCTGACCCGCGTACTGAAAAAATATGCGGAAGACACCAAGGCACTGGAAAAAGCCAAAGTGGAGATTTCGGGAGAAGACTTCCGCGAAGGATTGATCGCCGTCATCTCTGTCAAAGTGGCCGAGCCGCAGTTTGAAGGACAAACCAAGACCAAGCTGGGTAACAACGAAGTAAGCGGTGCGGTGAACCAGGCTGTGGGCGAAGCACTTACCTATTATCTGGAGGAACATCCCAAAGAAGCCAAACAGATAGTCGATAAAGTGATTCTGGCTGCCACGGCGCGCATTGCCGCACGCAAGGCACGCGAATCGGTACAGCGCAAAAGCCCGATGGGAGGAGGCGGACTGCCCGGCAAACTGGCCGACTGCTCAAGCCGCAATCCGGAAGAATGCGAACTGTTCCTGGTAGAGGGCGACTCGGCAGGCGGATCGGCCAAACAAGGCCGCAGCCGTACTTTCCAAGCCATCCTGCCTTTGAGAGGTAAGATTCTGAATGTAGAAAAAGCCATGTGGCACAAAGCTTTCGAAAGCGACGAGGTGAACAACATCATCACTGCCCTAGGCATCCGCTTCGGAGTGGATGGAGGCGATGACAGCAAGAAGGCCAACATCGAGAAATTGCGCTATAACAAAGTAATCATCATGACCGATGCCGATGTCGATGGTTCACACATCGACACCCTGATCATGACGCTGTTCTATCGCTATATGCCCGAAATCATAGAAGGAGGGCATCTTTACATTGCCAACCCGCCGCTGTATAAATGCAGTAAAGGCAAGATCAGCGAATATTGCTACACCGAGGAAGCCCGTCAGGCTTTCATCCAGAAATACGGAGACGGACAAGAGGCCGGCATCCACACCCAGCGCTACAAAGGTTTGGGGGAAATGAACCCGGAACAATTGTGGGAAACCACCATGAATCCCGAAACACGTATCCTGAAACAAGTGACGATAGACAATGCCGCAAACGTGGATTATATTTTCTCCATGCTGATGGGAGACGATGTAGGTCCGCGTCGCGAGTTTATAGAGAAAAACGCGACGTATGCGAATATCGACGCGTGATTTTTTCATTATTTCAAAGTTTACAACATTCTCGCATCTTACAATCGAGATGATCCCGGCTCTTCATTGGGCCGGGATTTTTTAAGAACCGTATCACACACAAGAAACTTAAATTGAACGAAATAATGAAAAAACTTTTCTTTCTGTATTTAGTAATTTCTTTTTGTAGTTGTTCGAACCATTATAAGGATGATACAACATTAGCCTTCCAAAGAAAAGATATGCCCCGACCCATATCTTTGTCACAACCAGATACCATTGCAATAGAAGATGCCCTAGACCCTCTAGATATATTCTTAGTCAAAGATAGTCTCATACTTGTCAGTAACAGAAATGCTTCTTCGGCATATAAAGCCGGATTATACTCTCTGAACAATAATAAATTAATAAAAGAAATCGCTCCAAAAGGAAACGGACCTAAAGAATTTATTAGTTGCACACTGGACATAAGGGATGCTAATTCCGATATTTTTACATAGAAGACGTTATACAAAATAAATACTGGAAATGTAGCATCGACTCGATTTTATCTGAAGCCGACTATCTGCTTGAGAATTTCCGCTATTCCAGAGATGTAATCAGATTATGTCCGTTGGAAAAGGATTACATAGGATATAACTTTTGGTATATAAACAACGAACAATATGACAACAAAGTCCCTCAACTAAGAAAGTATTCCAAAAGTACGAATTCTATTGCCAGAACAAACGATGCAAACTACACTTACTTTGTGGCCAATGTAACCGGAGGATATGTTTTTACTAATAAATCCAAAAGCTGCATTTGGGTAACGGATTTCTTCGATGATAGAATATACATCTATAGTGACTCCTTGAAACTGACCAAATGCATTTCAGGGCCTGACGGCATAACACCGGATTTTATGTCTGTCAACAAAGACAATTATAACTACATTGTCTTTGAAAAAGGAAAAACTTACAGAGGCTATCTGGCCTATACGACAACAGACAAACATATATACTTAGTTTACGAAGGGACCAATGGAACTCCATACCAAACGATGGACCTGCCACCGGTAGAAGTATTCAAGTTTGACTGGGAAGGCAACTTACTTTCCACTTATCAGCTGGACAAATACATCTACACGATTTCTGTTGACAGCAGCGAAAAGTATCTTTATGGTACAAGTTGTAATTCCTATGAAGGAGAAATAGTTTTTATCAGATACCCTATTTAAACTCCGACAAAGCAGGGTTGGATACCAGAACAGCACTCCTGTCCTGGCCTTATAATGTCAGTTTGACCCCATCTGGCATTTATATTTTTCTTCTTTTTCTCAAAAAGCGAATGAACGCACAGATTTATCATTTCTTCCGATAAAATGGGGCAAAAACGACAATAATGAATACGAATAGACAAACTACACCCACTTGTTTCTTTTATAATTTTAATCTGATATACGCGATTATCTGACAGAAAGTCTTAATTTTGGGACATGAAATCATTTAACTCGAAGAATAACATGAAACTCACATTTCGGATTGAATACCGTACAGCCTGGGGCGAGGAACTTGGGGTAACACTGGACGGAAACAACAACGACCCTATTATCCTCAGCACTCCGGACGGAGAACATTGGGAAGGCGAAGCGGAAATGACGGACACACCTGCCTGCGTGCCTGTCTCCTACCGCTATGGCGTATATCGTGACGGACAATGCATCCGCCGTGAAAGCGGGACCATGGCACACCTGTTTTGTCCCGGGAAGAAACAAAACTGCCACTACATAATTAATGATTGCTGGAAAGACCTTCCGACCGATTCATGCCTGTACAGCTCCGCATTCAGTGGTGGCTACCAGCCCAAGGCGACTCTGAAGGTAACCACAACGGCCGATACAAACATCACCTTCCGCGCTTTATGCCCTTGCCTGCATCACAAACAACAAATGTTGGCCATCAGCGGAAACTGTCCCGCATTGGGCGGCTGGGATATCCGAAAAGCCGTCCTGATGGAAGAAGTCCAGCCCAACGAATGGAGCATCACCCTGAACGCCTCTACGCTGGAGTTCCCGCTGAACTATAAATTTGTCGCATGCAATACCGACACCCAACAAGTGGAAGAATGGGAAACTCATGACAACCGGACGCTCGCCGACCCGGCATTGAAAAAAGGAGAAATCTACCTGACACCCGAAACAGAAGTACATTTTCACTCGTCGGCACGCAAGATAGCAGGCACGGCCATCCCCGTCTTTTCGCTCCGTAGCGAGAAGAGCTTCGGGGTAGGAGACTTCGGCGACCTGAAGATGCTGATAGACTGGGCTGTGAAAACCCACCAGCAGGCTATTCAGATACTTCCCATCAACGACACAACCATCACCCACACGTGGATGGACTCTTATCCGTATAACAGCATCTCCATCTATGCCTTCCACCCGATGTACATCGACCTGAGCCAGCTGGGCAAGATGAAGGACAAGGAAACACTGGAAGCCTTCGAGGCCAAACGGCAGGAACTGAACGCACTCCCCCAGATAGATTATGAAGCGGTGAACGACACCAAACGCGCTTACCTGAAACAGATGTTCCGGCAAACCGGCAAGAAAGTGCTGGCTTCGGCGGAATTCAAAGCCTTCTTCGAGGACAACCACCACTGGCTGTTGCCCTACGCAGCCTTCAGTTACCTGAGAGACCAATACGGCACCCCCGACTTCAGCCAATGGCCCGAACATCAGGCCTACAAGGCAGAAGAGATAGTCGCCTTGTGCGCCCCCGGAAGTCCTTGCTACGATGACATTGCTTTCTATTATTACATGCAGTACCACCTGCACATCCAGCTGCTCGACGCCGGCAACTACGCCCGCCAGAAAGGCATCATCCTGAAAGGTGACATACCTATCGGCATCAGCCGCAACAGCGTGGAGGCATGGATCGAGCCCTATTACTTCAATATGAACGGACAGGCGGGTGCACCGCCCGATGCTTTCTCCACCAACGGACAGAACTGGGGCTTCCCCACCTACAACTGGGACGTGATGGAGCAGGACAACTACCAATGGTGGCAGAAGCGTTTCCGAAAAATGGCAGAATATTTCACCGCCTACCGCATCGATCATATCCTGGGCTTCTTCCGCATTTGGGAAATCCCGGCTCATTCGGTGCATGGGTTACTGGGGCAGTTTGTGCCCGCATTGCCCATGAGCGTGGACGAGATACAAAGCTACGGATTGCCGTTCCAAAAAGATTTCATGACCCGGCCGTTCATCAATGAAGCGATGCTGGAGAAACTGTTTGGCGATAAAGCCGGCTTCGTCAAGGAAACCTTCGTGTGCCACAGCCACCACGACATCTACGAAATGCGGCCTGAATATGACACCCAACGCAAAGTGGAGGCCTACTTTGCCGGCAAAAAAGACGAAGAAAGCGCGCGCATACGCGAAGGCGTATATGCCCTGATAAGCAACGTGCTGTTTGTGCCCGACCGCAAACACCCGTCCATGTACCATCCGCGCATTGCCGTTCAGAACGATTTCATCTTCGGACGCCTCAGTCGAGAGGAAAAAGAAGCTTTCAACCGCCTGTATAATCATTATTACTACCAGCGTCACAACCAGTTCTGGTATCAAGAAGCCATGAAGAAGCTGCCCATCCTGACGCAAAGCACCTCGATGCTGGTGTGCGGCGAAGACCTGGGAATGGTGCCCGACTGTGTACCCTGGGTGATGGAACAACTACAAATCTTGAGCCTGGAAATCCAACGCATGCCCAAGAACCCCCGACACGATTTCGGCCATGTATGGGAATATCCCTACCGTTCGGTATGCACCATCTCCACTCACGACATGTCCACCCTGCGGGGCTGGTGGGAAGAAGACAACGAACAAACCGGCCGATACTACAACCACGTCATGGGACACTGGGGAGAAGTTCCGTCCACGGCTCCGGGATGGGTCTGCGAAGAAATAGTGCGGTCTCATCTGAAGTGCCCCTCCCTGCTATGTATCCTTTCATTTCAGGACTGGTTGTCCATAGACGAAGAACTCCGTTATCCCGATGTCAATGCGGAACGAATCAATGTACCCGCCAACCCAAGACACTACTGGAGATACCGCATGCATCTCACGCTAGAGGAACTGATACAGAACCGGAAGTTCAACGAAAAAATGACTGAAATGATCGATAGCTCCGGCAGATTCTAAAAGAAAAACCTCCACAGGCCACATTGGTTGCCGGATGTATCATCCAGGCAACCGAACGGGCCTTCCCCCGACCGATGCGACCTGTGGCGGATTCTATTTCCTACGATAATCAATAACACACATACCATGAAGAAAATTCCCGATTTAGGTTTTTGGAAACTATGGAACATTAGTTTCGGATTTTTTGGCGTGCAAATAGCCTACGCCCTGCAAAGCGCCAACATCAGTCGCATCTTCTCCACTTTGGGAGCAGATCCGCACAGTCTGAGTTATTTCTGGATACTGCCCCCACTGGCAGGAATCATCGTGCAACCCATCATCGGCGCATTAAGCGACCGTACCTGGACCCGTTTCGGCCGGCGTATCCCCTATCTGTTTGCCGGTGCCTTGGTGGCTGTCTGCGTGATGTGTCTGCTTCCCAATGCAGGCAGTTTCGGCATGACAGTGGGCGCAGCAATGATGTTCGGCCTAATATCATTGATGTTTCTCGACACCTCCATCAACATGGCCATGCAGCCGTTCAAGATGATGGTGGGCGACATGGTGAACGAAAAACAAAAAGGCCTGGCCTACTCCATCCAAAGTTTCCTCTGCAATGCCGGGAGCCTGGCCGGATATCTTTTTCCATTCATCTTCGCAGCGGTAGGCATCAGCAATATTGCCCCAAAAGGAGTCATCCCCGACTCGGTCATCTATTCATTCTATATCGGTGCACTGATACTGATTTTTTGTGTCATCTACACTTCGGTCAAAGTCAAAGAATTCCCGCCCGAAGAATATGCCGCCTATCACGGTATCACCCATGAAGAGAAAACGGAAAAGACCAATATGTTCAAGTTGCTGGCAAGAGCACCCAAAGCTTTCTGGACGGTAGGACTGGTTCAATTCTTCTGTTGGGCGGCCTTCATGTTCATGTGGACCTACACCAACGGAACGGTAGCCCTGAACGTATTCGACACGCCGACCGTAGAGAGCACAGTGGACGGCGTCACCCGCATGGTGTTGGACACACAGTCTGTACAATTCCAGACAGCAGGCGACTGGGTGGGCATCTTGTTTGCCGTCCAGGCCATCGGCTCTGTTATTTGGGCTACTCTCATTCCAATGATCAAAAACCGCAAATTCGCTTATACCTTAAGTCTGATATTAGGAGGCATCGGATTTATTTCCATCTTTTTCATCCACGACCAATACGCCCTATTTGCCTCTTTCGCCCTAATAGGCTGTGCCTGGGCAGCCATGCTGGCCCTGCCTTTCACCATCCTGACAAACGCACTGACGGGCGGTCACATGGGTACTTATCTGGGATTGTTCAACGGAACAATCTGTATCCCGCAAATCGTAGCCGCCGCTTTGGGAGGTGTGATACTGAAACTGTTTACCGGTCCGAACCAAGTAGCACCGGAAGTTAATATGCTGGTACTGGCCGGAATCTTTCTAATTATCGGCGCCTGCTGTGTGGGCATCATCAAAGAGAAAACAACATGACGGTCACCAGAAAATCAAGAAGACCATCGCCCCCATAGAAAACAAAAGAAGGAATCGTGCAATCAACTCACGGTTCCTTCTTTAACTTCAGAAAGGGATCTCCAGCTGCGGGTTCTCTCCCAGCAAATTGAATGTCATCCGATGATAAGGAGTAGTTCCATGTTCGCGGATAGCAGCACGATGTTTTTTGGTGGGATACCCCTTATTGTTATCCCAGTCATAAAAAGGATACTTGTTATGCAAACCATTCATATAATCATCGCGGTAGGTTTTAGCCAGAACAGACGCAGCGGCAATGGAAAGATACTTCCCATCTCCCTTCACTACGGTGGTATGGGGCAACTCCTGATACTTCTTGAAACGGTTTCCATCAATCAGCAGGTGCTGAGGACGCACCTTCAACCCGTCGATGGCCCGATGCATGGCCAAGAAAGAAGCATTCAGAATATTAATCCGGTCTATCTCTTCCGGAGTCACCACCCCCACAGCCCATGCCAGTGCCTCCCTTTCCACCACCTCGCGGAGCGCATAACGCTGGCGCTCCGTCAGTTGCTTGGAGTCGTTCAGTAATTCACTTTTAAAATCTGCTGGCAAAATAACAGCGGCAGCATATACCGCTCCCGCCAGACATCCCCTGCCCGCCTCGTCACAACCGGCTTCTATCAATCCTTTATTCAAATATGGTAATAACATCGTCAAACTCTATAAAAACCAGACAAAGATAAGACTTTCTACCATCACTTTTCTGAATTTGCGCCGGAATTAATGTAAAATGCGTATCTTTGTTCTCTGAATCAAAAAACGTCATAAGCATGTTTATAGTTATCGGAATCATGTTCATGGGAATACTTTTGGGCTTCTTACTCCGCCAGCAAAAACTCTCGGATATCCACCGGATCATCACCGTCCTTATCTGGTTATTGCTTTTTCTGCTGGGCATAGACGTGGGAGGAAACCAAAAAATCATTCAAGGTCTGCACACCTTGGGCATGGAAGCCCTTGCCATCACCCTGGCAGCAGTATTGGGCAGTGCAATGGCAGCATGGGCCTTATGGTACACCCTCTACAAAAAAAAGAATAAGGAGGGACGGATATGAAAGGTAGTCTGATTATTGTAGGTTTTTTCATATTGGGAGCACTCTGTGGAGTATACCACCTGATTCCCTACGACTTCACACAAAGCAAACTAAGTTTTTATGCTTTGTGTGCATTGATGTTCTGCGTAGGTATTAGCATCGGCAATGATCCGCAAACTTTACGTAACTTTCGTTCTTTAAATCCTCGCCTCGTCTTCCTGCCGGTTATGACTATACTGGGCACCTTGGCTGGTTGTGGAATTGTAAGTCTGTTTTTATCCCATCGCTCGATAACCGATTGTATGGCAGTTGGATCCGGTTTCGGTTACTACTCTCTATCCAGCATTTTCATCACAGAATATAAAGGTGCGGAGTTGGGAACCATCGCTTTGCTGTCCAATATCCTCCGCGAGATCATCACCTTACTATTCGCTCCCTTGCTAGTACGCTGGTTTGGCAATCTGGCTCCCATTTCATCGGGAGGTGCCACCACCATGGATACTACCCTGCCTGTCATTACTCGCTATTCGGGACAAAGCTTCGTAGTAGTTTCCATTTTCCATGGGTTTGTAGTAGATTTCAGTGTGCCGTTCCTCGTCACGCTTTTTTGTTCTATTTAGGCCGAAAAACGAAAAACAAAACATGCTTATCCCTATAAATCAGGGTGGAACTTACGTAATTCCGCACGCAAGGTACGAGCCTTGCCTTCTGTCATGCCATCCAACAACTCCCAGAAACGGGGACCATGATTCATTTCTTTGGTATGACACAATTCGTGCAATAACACGTAGTCCATTAAATAGGGAGGTAACAGCATCAGATAGCAGGATAGGTTGATGCTTCCCGAACTCGAACAACTCCCCCATCTTCCTTTACTGCCAGTTATTTTCACCCGTCTGAACGGCAAATGATAACGTTCGGATAAAGCCGACAGCAAAAATGGCAAATAAATTTGTGCACTCTTCTTCATAGCACGGATAATGGCATTACGTACCAGTTTTTGTACCTCCGGCAAAGAAAAATCCACATTCCTCGGACAAACAATACAGATTCCCTCCTCAGTGAAACGAACTGAAAAACAGGTAAAAGCACCTTGTTCCAACCACAGGCGAAAACAAGGGGTGTGAATGCGAAAACTCAGATCAATAGTTTTTTTACCCACTTTCTTCCAGTCTTCCAGCAACTGCTGTCTGTATTGATTCACTACCTCCAGTATTTTGCTACTCAGGCTGTAAGGAGGGACAGTAACATACAACCCATCGGGCTTCACACGCATAGTGATGTTGCGTGCCAAACGATGTGTCCGCACCACTATACGGTCAAAATCAGCATCGGGAAGTATTCTTTTTGTTGCCATATACGTATGCAAAGATACTGTTTTTCACTAAAAATACAAAGACTTGCAACTTTCCCAAACTTCCTGTCGTCTAATTAACAGATATGAATTTAAAAACATAGAATATTATGAAAACAAAAAACATTCTTTACTTCAGTTTTCTTTTGATTGCCTTCACAATGACCGGTTGTATCAACATTTCAGGACCAAGGCCCAGCAAAAACAAGATGACTAAAAAATATAGTGTCCCTGCTTTCAACAAAATAGAAAACCAGGCATCCGCCCACATTATTTTCACCCAAGACAATACAATCAAAGTGGAAGCCGACGGACCGGATAATTATATCCCACACCTCGTCATAATGGTAAAAGACAGTACCCTGAGCATCAATCTGGATAAAAACAAATTCAAGAATTCAAAAATCAACCTATCTATTACCTGCCCGGATTTACGCTACATCAAACAACAGGGAATAGGAAGCATTTATCTAAAAGACAGCATGAAACTAACGGAGCTTTCCATCCGTGCAGAAGGAGTGGGAAGCATTGAAGCCGATGCATTAACAGCACGTTCTATCAATGTATCCCAAGAAGGAGTAGGAAGCATCAATCTGAAGGGACAAACCAAACACGCCACTTATTACCTGGAGGGAGTAGGCAGCCTGAAAGCAAAAGATATGATTGCTTCCGATGTTATTGTCGAACAAAACGGCGTGGGAAGTATTTCTTGTTATGCATCCGGAACAATAAGCATCAGCGCACAAGGAGTAGGCAGTGTAAACTACTATGGCAACCCCCAAGTTACCAAACTAAACAAATCTGGAATAGGAAGCGTGAAAAGCAAATAAAAAATGTAGTTTTCGGACAATACCGGACTGAAGGACGACGGAAAAGCCCGTCATACCCCTCAAAAAAAGGATTACTGCTCACGCGGTAATCCTTTTCCAATTATTTAGTTAGTTAATTTAAATTTGAGAGAATTGAAACTTCACAGCTTCAAATTAAAAGTTGTTTTAATAAGCACTAACTATCTTTATTATATAAAAGCAAATGAAAATGTCTCTACTTTATTTTCCCAACACCGGCATCCTCGGCGGTAATCTTTACCACAGTATCGGTTTGCCATGCCGACTCGTATGCCACTTGAGAATCAATTGTGGAATCACGGCACTCATCGTGTACCAGCACCATATCACGATCGTCTCCCTCTACCGCATGTTCTGCCACTGTTCCTATCAGAAACAGTACGGCAATCATTGCAGCAGCCTTAAAGAGAGGCATAAAACGCGCACGCACAGTAAGACGTTGCGCTTTCACCACCGGTCTTTCTATCCGGGCCAGAATTCTATCATCAAAATCAGCTCCCAAGCCTTTTTGTTTCTCCAACTTCTGATAGGCAAACCAATGCTTGTAGCGAAGCAGATACACAGGAATTTCCTTCTGTAGGAAGAAAGAACGCAGTATTTGCTCTTCCTCTAGGGAAGTCTCGCATTTCCAATAACGTTCTAGAAGCTGTTCAATATATTTATAATCCATAGTCCTCTATTTCTGTATATCTTTGTTTTATTTTCTGCCGAGCACGGAAAAGGGTTACTTTCACTTGTTCTTCTGTAATCTGCAGAATATCTGCTATCTCTTTATAACTTTTGCCTTCCACGTCTCTCAACTGCACAATGGTACGTTGTTTCTCAGGAAGTTCTCCGACCAAGCAGTGTACCAGCCTCACTTGTTCGTCCCAAACCAACTGATCGTAGGGCGTCAATGCATCCGGCATCTCGCGCACATCGGGTGTCAGTTCTAGGTTCTGAGCCTCCATCTTTTGGCTACGGTCGATTGCCAAATGACGGGCAACGGTCAGACAATATGCCTCAACAGAGTGAAACTGCGGCCAGTTGTCCCGTTTGTCCCATACTCTGATCATCGTATCTTGCACCACATCCTCCGCTTCGGCACTATTCATTGTGATACGAAGTGCCAACCTGTAGAGTTTGTCCTTCAAGGGCAGAATGTCGTTTCGGAAACTGATCTTTTGCATCGTTCTGTAATAATGACGGGTGAGTTACCCTGAAGTTACACTCACCCGCCGCTTTTTTTGAATTATTTTTTAATTACAGTGCCATTCTCCCCGTTAATGGATGATGCTAAAGTGATTATCACTTGTTCTACTCCCGCATCAATAGCGGCAAAAGAATTTTCCAATTTGGGAATCATTCCTCCCTGAATGACGCCTTTCGCCACTAATTCCTTGAAATCATCGGGCGTAATAACAGGAATCACACTATCGTCATCGTTCTCGTCGCGCAACACACCTTTTTTCTCAAAACAATAGACTAATGTTACATCAAAGAGAGAAGCCAATGCTTTAGCAGTCTCGCCAGCAATGGTATCGGCATTGGTATTCAGCATACTACCCTTTCCATCGTGTGTCAGCGGAGCCATCACCGGCACTATGCCTTGGCGGATCAGTGTGGACAAAAACCCGGCATTCACCTTTTCCACATCACCTACAAAGCCATAGTCTACATCTTTCACTGGGCGTTTCACCGAACGGATCACATCCATATCGGCTCCGGTCAATCCGATGGCATTTACACCTTTTGCCTGCAACCCGGCCACAATATTCTTATTTACCAGTCCGCCATACACCATGGTGACCACTTTCAGTGTCTCTGCATCCGTAATGCGGCGCCCGTTCACCATTTTGCTTTCAATTCCCAGTTGTACCGCCAGCTTAGTAGCAGAACGCCCGCCACCATGTACCAACAACTTGTAACCTTCTATAACGGAAAAATCGGCCAATAACCGATTGAGTGTAGTCTCTTCCTCAACAATTTTTCCACCCACTTTTATGATAGTCAGTTTTTCTTTCATAGGCTTATTCTAAATACGTATATCCATACAATCCGGAGCGATAATTAGAGAGGAATTCTTTCCCTTCCTCTACCGAGATCTTTCCTTCCTTTACCGATTTTGTTACCCAAGTTTCCAGCGTACGTACCAGCTTTTTAGGATTATACTGCACATAATCCAACACTTCGGCCACAGTCTCACCATCAATCACTTGATCTATAGAATATCCTTTGTTGTCCACCGTCACATGCACCGCGTTGGTATCGCCAAACAGATTGTGCATATCGCCCAAAATCTCCTGATAAGCACCTACCAGAAATACTCCGATGTAATAAGCGTCTTTTCCTTTTAATGAATGTACCGGCAAATCGTGTGATACGTAACGGGTAGAAATGAAATTGGCAATTTTTCCATCCGAATCACAAGTGATATCCTGCAAAGTAGCATTTCTGTCGGGCTTTTCATCTAAACGCTGGATAGGCATGATGGGAAATATCTGGTCTATCGCCCACGAATCAGGTAATGACTGGAACAAGGAGAAATTGCAGAAATATTTATCGGCCAACAATTTGTCCAGTTTACGAAATTCATCCGGAGCATGCTTCAGCCCCGAAGCAATCTGGTTAATTTCACGCGTTACCGACCAATACATACGCTCTATTTGAGCACGAGTCTTCAAGTCCACAATACCATGACTGAACAGATCAAGAGCTTCCTCGCGTATCTGTTGTGCATCATGCCAAGCTTCCAGCATACGGCTTTGGTTCAGATTATCCCATATCTCATATAATTCATGTACCAGTTCGTGATCATTATCGCTTACCTCAAAATCCTCGTCCATTTCAGGCAATGTCGCCGTCTCCAGCACTTCAAAAATCAATACGGAGTGATGGGCAGTCAGCGAACGCCCACTTTCAGTGATAATGTTCGGATGAGGAATTCCATTCTTGTTGCTGGCATCCACCAATGTCGAAATCGAATCGTTCACATACTCCTGAATGGAGTAGTTCACACTACTCTCACTATTGGCAGAACGAGTCCCGTCATAATCCACACCCAGTCCACCACCGATATCGACAAATTCAATATTAAAGCCCATCCTATGCAACTGCACATAGAACTGCGATGCTTCGCGCAGAGCGGTCTTGATACGGCGTATTTTAGTAACCTGACTTCCAATATGGAAATGAATCAACTTCAGGCAGTCTTTCATATCTTTCTTTTCCAAAAAGTCAAGTGCCTCCAGTAGTTCACTGGATGTCAGTCCGAACTTGCTGGCATCGCCTCCACTTTCTTCCCATTTACCACTTCCCGAAGAAGCCAGTTTGATGCGGATGCCTATATTGGGACGCACATTCAATCGCTTTGCCATTTTAGCTATCAGGCGCAGCTCATTCATTTTTTCTACTACCAGAAAGATACGTTTTCCCATCTTCTGTGCCAGCAAAGCCAATTCAATATAGCTTTCGTCCTTATATCCATTACAGATAATCAGTGAATCCGAATCTGTATTTACAGCTATCACCGCATGAAGTTCAGGTTTGGAGCCGGCTTCCAACCCCAAGTTGAACTTTTTGCCATGACTGATTATTTCCTCTACTACAGGACGCATTTGGTTTACCTTGATGGGATAAATAATAAAATTTTGGGCATTGTAGTCATACTCGTTGGACGCCTGCTTGAAGCAGTTTGCAATTTTCTCAATACGATTATCCAGAATATCCGGAAAACGAACCAGCATAGGAGCCGCCACATCCCGCAATTGCAATTCATCGACCAATTCCTTTAAATCGACCTCGACGCCATCCTTACGGGGAGTTACCACTACATGACCTTTGTCATTGATACCAAAGTACGAAGTCCCCCACCCAGTTATGTTGTAGAGTTCTTCCGAATCTTCAATACGCCATTTTCTCATTTCTTCTTCTGTGCAAAGAGTGTGTTTTTACTAATTTATAATTATTTATTTAGTTGCTTTCTCAAGTTGTCAACAGAGGCCTGAATCTGCTTTTTATCTTCCAGTTCATCAGCCTTGAACCGATATTTCGCCTTTGAATAGAACGGATACCTTTTCTGCAACGCCTCGCAAATAAAACAGATCAATTCCTCATCACTTTTATTTGCCAACAACGGACGTTGCTGCCTAGCCACTCTCAGGCGGCGAAACAACACTGCAGGATCCACTTCCAGAAACACAGTATCGCCACAACGATTCATATACTCCATGTTGTCAAAAAAACAAGGTGTTCCTCCACCGGTCGATACAACCACATTTTCAAAATCGGCCACTTCGTGCAACATCTTCCGTTCTAATTCGCGAAACCCTTCCTCACCTCGCTCTGAAAAAAGCTGTTGAACGGTTTTATGGAAACGTTCCTCGATATGCCAATCCAAATCAACAAAATTCAGTCCCATTTCACGGGCAAACGCTTTTCCTAAAGTCGTTTTGCCCGCACCCATATATCCTATTAAAAATATACGTGTCATTTTTTGGCTTTTACAGCACCTTTAGCCTCCGGTTTCGGTTCTTCCGTCCCTTCTTCCCTTACAGTCTCTTTCGCCCTAGCAGATGCCTTGGTCTTACGCGTTTCAGCCTTGACTTTCTGTAGTTCGATAATTTTAAAGCAAGCGTCCAGATTCAGATCTGCCGGTTCCACATTATCCGGAATCTTATAATTCTTCTTTTGGTAGCTGATGTAGGGGCCGTAACGACCATTCAGCACCTGCATGTCAGGATCGGCGTCGAACGTTTTGATAAACTTCTTCTCTTGGGCCTCTATTTTATTTCTGACAAGTTCTATAGCTTGGTCTAAAGAAATTTCCATAGGGTCTATTCCTTTAGGAATGGAGACAAACAACTTGTCATAACGCACATAAGGTCCGAAACGGCCTACTCCCACCGTTATCGTCTGTCCCTCGTATTCACCCAAGATTCGGGGAAGTTTAAAAGCATCCAACGCTTCTTCGAGTGTGATGGTTTCTAATGAAAGTCCTTTTGCCAACTGAGCGAAACGTGGTTTTTCCTCATCATTAGCCGTACCTATCTGGATAACCGGGCCAAAACGTCCGATCTTGACTGATATGGGCTTACCACTTACAGGGTCTGTTCCTAACACCCTCTCGCCTACCTTATGTTCCGTTTTCGAGTGAAGAGTCTTATCTACCAATGGATGAAAACCTTGATAAAAACTACTCATCATGCCTGTCCATTCTTTTTCTCCTTCGGCCACTTCATCAAATTCTTTCTCTACATTCGCCGTAAAATTAAAGTCCATGATATCAGGGAAATATTCCATCAAGAAATCGTTGACCACAATACCGGTATCAGTAGGCATCAATTTGGCTTTTTCATTTCCTGTCATCTCGGTCTTGGTAGTTTCTGTAATCTTGCTTCCTTTCAATTTCAAGATATCATACGTACGCTGCACTCCTTCGCTGTTTCCTTTCTCCACATAACCGCGTTGCTGTACAGTAGAGATAGTAGGCGCATAAGTAGACGGGCGACCAATGCCCAGTTCTTCCAGTTTACGCACCAAACTGGCCTCCGTGTAGCGAGGCGGACACAGAGTGAAACGCTGGGTAGCCAGAATTTCTTTTCTAAGCAATGTCCCTCCTTTGTTCAGAGAAGGCAACAAGCGGCTTTCATCCTCCTGCTCACTGTCATCATCGTACGATTCCTTATAAACACGCAAAAAACCATCAAAAGTAATTACTTCGCCGGTGGCGATAAACTTTTCGTTGCTATTGCTGATAGCAATGGTAGCAGTGGTCTTTTCCAGTTCCGCATCTGCCATTTGCGAGGCAATGGTACGTTTCCATATCAGTTCATACAGTTTTTGCTCCTGATGGCTACCACTCGCCGTTTCGTTTTTCATATAAGTGGGGCGGATGGCCTCGTGAGCTTCCTGCGCTCCTTTGGTCTTGGTGGCAAACTTACGCAGCTTGACATATTTTTCTCCCATTAGCGACAAGATGGTCTGCTTGCTGGTTTCCAAAGCTAAATCTGAAAGATTCACAGAGTCCGTACGCATGTAGGTGATCTGTCCATTCTCGTACAAGCGCTGTGCCACCATCATGGTCTGAGCTACCGTAAATCCCAATTTGCGTGCAGCTTCCTGCTGCAATGTAGAAGTAGTAAACGGTGCCGCCGGTGATTTCTTAACAGGGCGGGTCGTTACATCCTCGATAGAGAACTGTGCATCCTTACAAGTCTCCAAAAAAGCCTGAGCCTCTTCTTTCGTATTAAAACGGGTGCCCAGTTCTGCTCTTACCTCCACTTTTTCGCCATCGGCAGGCACTTCGAACAAGGCCGTCACACGATACGAAGGTTCACTGACAAATGTATGCAACTCGCGTTCGCGCTCCACAATGAGACGGACAGCAACAGACTGCACCCGTCCGGCAGAAAGGGCAGGCTTCACCTTCTTCCAAAGCACAGGCGAAAGTTCAAAACCAACAATTCTGTCCAAAATGCGACGTGCCTGCTGAGCATTCACCAAATTCACATCAATATCACGCGGATTCTCAATAGCTTTCAGGATCGCCGTCTTGGTTATCTCATGGAATACAATACGTTTAGTCTTCTTAGGATCCAGCCCCAAGACTTCAAACAAATGCCATGAAATAGCTTCTCCCTCGCGGTCCTCATCGGATGCAAGCCATACCATATCTGCTTTCTTTGCTTCCGCTTTCAATTCGGCTACCAATTTCTTCTTATCTGACGGTATCTCATAAGTCGGTTCAAACCCATGTTCTACATCGATACTAAACTCCCTCTTCTTCAAATCCCGGATATGACCGTAACTGGAAAGGACTTTATAATCATTGCCCAAGAATTTCTCAATGGTTTTAGCCTTAGCGGGTGACTCAACTATTACTAGATTTTTCTGCATAATACTATGTATTCCATTTTATTTTGGGGCAAATGTAGAAAAAAAGCAGAAGCACACCTATATAATAAGGTATGTTTCTGCTTTTTTTTCTAAAAAAATCTCTTTTCGTATGTCCACTAAACTAAAAGAACAAAGAAAATCCGGCCAGGACATTCAGTTTTTCAGCAGGATAACCATATTCGTAAGTATAGCTTTTGTTCAGCAAATTATTGATTTGTGCAAAAACAGAGATTTGAGGAAGGAACTCATAGCGAGCCCCTGCATATAGATTGCTGACCGGAGCTATTTGTGCTTCCTTGCGCTTTACATATTCATAGCCCGCATGAATGTTCAGTCCCTCAAAAACACGCGCATCTGCCCGGAAGTCCAGCTCCAGTTTGGGTTTACGCAATGCGATGTCTTCGCTTCCAGTCCAATTGCCATCCGCTTCCCAATTATAATAGACTCCCTTCGCCCGGAAGCCGAAGAGATCTTTATAATCATACTTTACCTCGGCACCGGCATAGGCCGCCTTCGCCTTGTCGTCACAGAAAAAAGTCTTTCCCAGCGACAAATTGCTAAACAATTCGTTCTTACTAATCCGATAACCGCCAAACACATTGAACCACAATCCATTCACGGGAGAGGCTTTCAATCCTGCCTTGGCATCGGCCGACACATACGTATCGGGCAGCGAATGATACATGTACCAATAAGGAGACAAAGCATTCAGCCGATGAAAATCGTTCAGTTCGCGCCCGCCCAAAGCATGGACATAAAATACATAGCTGTCCGAGAATATGCATTCCAATTTCACGTCAGGAGCCACATCCACACCGCTATCTTCGCCCGATCGCCAGTCTACATGAGCACCCAGGCGCAAGTGCCAGGTGTCGCTTTCCAGCATATAATAAGGATTCAGACACAAGGAAGTGCGATCATTCATCACACTATCCTCCGAATACATCAGATTATCCATCTGAAAAGCAATACCTATCCGCTGTTCATCCGACAGTTTTCCCCACACATCGCCCAAGGTATGAATCTTGGTTTCATTGCCAAACTCAGTGGCATTAGTATACATCACAGGATGTTTCACCCCGAAATATTGCAAACCGGTCTGTATACGGAACTGTACAGGCAACGACTCGTCATGCGAAGACAGCCCTACATGAAAATCGCCCGATGTATGGGTCTGATGGGCCGAAGCCTGTATATCTTCGTTGTCCGACACAGGCATATAGTTGAAAGTCTGCGAACCCAGTTTCCCACCTAAGTCCAATGTAAACCGGCTGAAGGTATGCGAATAGTCCAGATTAAACCGCGAACGATAGAAACGAGATTTCCAGTCTTCCTCTCGCCAGTCTTTCAGTGTTCCGTTCATACCATCCAAAGACACTCCCACTTTCAGGCGGTCGGCCGAAGTAATATCCCACAGGTATCCTGCTTTAAGATCCACGTTCCCATAGTTTCCGTAGCCGGCACGAACATATCCACGCCTTGCCCGATTCAAAGGCCATTCGCGGGCAATAGGAGACATATTTTCGTATCCCCATGCCGACACGGGACACAAGGCCGTAGCATATTCAATTCCTTTTTTCACTACGGCCGGTTCCTCTACCCGAGGAAGAACGTTTATCTTCGAAGCATCCATGATATGAGGATTGTACTCATTCTCCACCACTACCGTGCGGTTCAACGTACTATCTTGCTGCGCATATACGGCCGACAGAGGCAAAAAAGCCAGCATAATGGATAATGGGCAACGGGCAATAGATAATTTCTTACTTATCATATTCAGCACTTAATTTTAAATTCTTATTTCTCATTTTTCAATTTCTCAAGTCTGCTTTCAATCATTCCGGCAATATCATCGTCGGCCTGATAATTTTGTTGCAAGGAAAGCAAATACTGCTTGGCATCCAAATTACGTTCCAACTTCATATATACATCGGCCAGCAACACAAAGCTACGCGCCAGCCAATAAGTGTGAGGCGTACTGACCTCAATATAATTCAGCACTTCCTGTTCGGCCTGTTCTGTCTGTCCACCGTCAAAATAAAGCTGGGCCACCTTATACTTGGCTTCTGCCCCATACACATTACGGGTATCCTTAGCCAACACGTTCAAGTCGGCCATGGCAGCTTCCATTTTTCCGGCAGCCAGATAAGCTTTTGCCCGGTAATAATGGGCTTCGTTGAACAACTCCGGTGCCAGTTTAGCATCAGCCAGCAAATCGGTTGCGGCAAGAATAATCTCCTCACCGTTATCCAAGCCGTATGCACTACGCAATATGCCGGTCAGAGCAAGCTGACGGCGCTCCGCCGAACCGGCCTTGCCCTTCAGCTGCTGATAAACATGCAAGGCTTTCTCATAATCTCTTGCCGTATAAGCCATCTCGGCACTCATCAGCATAGCCTCCTCGGAATATTTGTTATCGGGATATTCCAGCACTTTGTCTAAATGGGCGGCCGCACTCTCGAACGCTTGCCGGGTATAATCGATCAATCCGATATAATAGTTGGCATTCAGGCTGAACGCTCCCTCGGAAAACGTCTGTAAATAGCGGGTAAAACTGTTACGGGCCTCGCCCACCTCGCCACGCATATATACCCTTTCGGCAGCCACGTAGGTCAGCGAATCACGTTCGTTCACATCAAAATTGGCTCCGCCCGGAATGGTAGAAGCAAAGTCGGCATATTCGTCCACCTTGTTCAGGTCGATATAGATAGACTTCAGGTCGCGCTGGGCCAGACGGGCTTCTTCACTGCCCGGATAGTGGGCGATAACCTGCTTATAAGCCTGAATCGCTTCAGGATATTTGTCATCCTGATAGTACAGCAAACCTATCTCATTGGCCGCACGACGTGCGACATGGCTTTCCGGGAATCTTGTCACCAGCACATTGAAGCGGGCAATGGCATTGGCGTTATCCTCCATCTGTACAAAGGCACGGCCCTGCTCATACAGAGCCTCATCCATGTATTGCGATTCAGGATAGTCCGAGATCAGGCGGTTCAGTATCTGAACCTTTCCATTATAATCGCGTTGCAATCCCCGCACAAATGCTTCCTGATACAAGGAATAATCACCCAGCGACGGATCTATCTCCACCGCACGGGTGTAATCCTGACGAGCTTGTTCAAAATGGCGGTTATAAAAGTTACAGTCACCTATGCGGTTATAGGCATCCGCCTGCATGGCGCGCTCGTTAGCATTTCCTCTGTCGACAAAACGGGTCAGCCATGTAGCTGCATTGGCATAATTCTTTTGTTTGAAATACGTATATCCCAGGTTATAAAGAGCCAAGCCGTATTCCTGTCCGTTCTTGTCAGTAGCAAACTCCAGGTACTGACGGTAGTCATTGCCCGCCTGCGTGAAACGGTCCAGACGATAATTCGACTCTCCTCTCCAGAAATAAGCTGCCGCTTTTGTCTCCTGACTATATTGTCCCACAGATAGCGACTGGTTGAAGTAATCCAGTGCTTCTTGGAAATGTGCATTTGCAAAAGCCTGTGTACCCAGCCGGAACAAAATCTTCTGTTTGGCTTCCATGATGCGCGTTCCCGGCCGTTCTATCTTTGCGATAGATTTCAAAGCTGCTTCATAACTACGCGTATTCATATACACCTCTATCAGATAGTCATTGACACGCTCCGTATAAGGCGATTTGGGAAACTCATTCAGAAAACGCTCAAACACAGTCACCGATTCGGCAAACGGAGAATAAGAGGTTTCATGAATACAGAGGGCATAATTATAAAGAGCCTGTTCTTTCACTTTCAGATCCCAGTCGGAACCTGCCGCTTGCTCGAATGACATACGCGCCTGGTTCCGTTCCTTCAGGTTCAGGTAAGCCAGCCCCATGTGCAAATAAGCATTTTGCGACAAGGCGTCGTGTTCCGAAGTTGTCTCGCCCAATGTGGCAGCGGCCTTGGAATAAACGCCGGTATAATAATAGCTCATACCCAACTCATACAGAGCCTTGCGTCCGGGCAGGGAAACCTTTCCGCGGTATTTCTCCAAAGAAGAGGCCGCTGCCTGATAATCATTCAGCCCGAAACACGCCTCACCCAAAATACGTTCCATCTGAGGAACGTTTTCTTCGGCCGGATAATGTGCCAGATAAGTCTCCGCCACCTCACGCGCCTGCCTGTAGCTGCCTTGCAATAAATGAATCTCGCCTATATAATAAGGGACCAACACTGCATACACGGCATCATTCTGCAAAGACCGGAAACTTTCCAGTGCCTTGTCATACCGTTTCTCCGCATAGTCAATGTAAGCCAAATTATAGATCGCATGCTCCCGATAGAGCGGACTCACTTCTTTCAGCAAAGTAAACCAGACGGCAGCTTCGCGCAGATCACCCTCCTTCAGATAAGCATCGGCCAGACGCATAGCGCAATCATCTCTTTCCTTATCGGGCAAAGCCTCTAAATCACACGATTGGAACATGGCAATGGCCTCTTTGTATTTCCCTTCCATAAAATAGGCGGAAGCCATCAGCGACAACACTCTGTTTTTATGGCGTGAATCGGGGTATTTGTCCAGATAAGCCTGCAACAGCTCCATGCTATCTCCCCCTTTCAATTCATACTCCCGGCACACCCGGTGGTATTCCTTGTCACCTGCCACATCCTGGGGAATGATTTGCTGTGCCATTCCCTGCAAGGAACAGCTCCCCATCAATGCAGCCATCAATAAGGTCTTCTTTTTCATATCTTCTGATTAAAATTTATGTTCTTTTAAAAAACGTCTGACTCCTTCGCGCACAGAATCCAGCCCGAACGCCTCGGGATCTACCTTGTCCAGCGGCACCCAAAAAGAGTCCGCCACATCATCCATCGCCTCGATCCGCTCCGTATCCTTCACCTTACAAAGGAAAAACTGGTCTAACGTATGCACCAGAAAACCCGAATAAAGATACGTATTGGGCAAAGAAAACAGATAGACAGCCTGCTCCACCAACAGGCCGGTCTCCTCGCGCACCTCACGCGCCACGCCTTCTTCTCCGGTCTCAAACCTATCGACAAAACCGCCGGACAGATCCAGAGTCCCCTTAGCCGGTTCTTTGCCTCGCCGGCACACCAGCAGTTCGCCTTTATCATTCAATATAAACGCCACAGTGGCGGCACTTGAATTGAAATAATACACAAAGCCGCAATCGGCACAACGTTTTGATTTCTCGTTGTTCACTTCGAAGCGCGGCGAACCACACTCCGGACAGTATCTGAATAGCTCCAACGGATGCATAATAACTCCTTTCTAAATATAGACACCGCAAAGATAACGTAAATGACAGATAATTCATTAATTAAATCTAAAATAAGAAAGATAAAACATATTTGTTAGTACTTTTGTTATGAAAACAAAATATAAAAACCTGTTATGCTGCAACGAGACTACATCCTCCGGTTGGCTCGACAATTTGTCGAAGCACTGGAAAAACTAGTGGAAGAAAGAAAGAAAAAAGACGATACTGAACTGCAATTACAGTTTCAAAGCATTTACCGCGCCTATTTCAATCACCCTCACACCTTTTATTACGACCAAGATGCGGAATACATACTGAACGACCTGGGACAAAACTATGAAGGCGAAGAACTGCTGGTCCGCATCGACATGCTGTCCGAGCTTCTTTATCAGGACGCCTTGTTGAAAGCTCCCGCCGAGCAACACTTTTTGTTAAAAAAATCACTCTTCCTGCTGAAGTATATGGACGAACACAGCGACACGTTCTCTTTAGAAAGAAGAAGGAAAATCAGCGAAATAGAAGAAAAGATAGGTTATTAGCCTCTCATCACCTGCTTTTTTTCAATGGAAGCAGGTTTTTTCATGCATAATAGCAGATAAATTAAAAAAAATCCCTATATTTGCTTACAAATTGACAACATCAAAATCAGTATATTATGGAAAAAATTGATAGTCTTGACAGACAAATACTGGAAATTATATCCCAAAATGCCCGCATCCCGTTCAAAGATGTCGCAGCAGAATGTGGCGTCTCGCGTGCTGCCATCCACCAGCGTGTGCAAAGATTAATTGATTTGGGCGTCATTATCGGTTCAGGATACCACGTCAACCCTAAAAGCCTGGGATACAGAACCTGTACGTATGTAGGAATCAAACTGGAAAAAGGCTCTATGTATAAGAACGTAGTGGCCGAACTAAAGAGAATCCCCGAGATAGTGGAATGTCATTTCACCACAGGTCCGTATACCATGCTGACCAAACTCTATTCACGCGATAACGAACACCTGATGGACTTGCTTAATTCAAAAATCCAGGAAATTCCCGGCGTGACAGCCACCGAGACCCTTATCTCACTAGAACAAAGCATCAAGAAAGAAATCCCCATTCAAAGCAAGTAAAAACATGGAATGGCTAAACGAATACCATCTAAGCGGAATAGCCATCGGCATCTGTACCTTTTTAATAATCGGCCTTTTCCATCCCATTGTAGTCAAGGCCGAATATTACTGGGGAACGCGTTGCTGGTGGGCATTCTTGGTCTCAGGCATGGCAGGCATTATGGGCAGCATGCTTGTTGATGACATTTTGTTCTCTTCCTTGTTGGGCGTCTTTTCTTTCTCTTCCTTCTGGACCATCAAGGAATTATTCGAGCAGCGCGAACGTGTACGAAAAGGCTGGTTCCCGATGAACCCGAAACGCAAGCACGAATATGAATAGGATGTCACTTCTGACAAGGCCTTCTCTGTCTTCAGCATATAGCCGCTCCCTTTCTACCTACAGCACAACAGCATGCAATGCGGCATCAATCGCCTGCAAATGAATCGGGGCTGCACACCATTTGCAGACGGGTGATACCGGAACAGCTTCTCCAAGCTCCTTTGTCCCTGCATTCCGCACTAGAGCCAAAATCATTTTATCATTCTCCATAGATATCCACTATGCGGACCAGTTCGTACAGAAACAGGGCGATCAGTCCTTTCTACCCCCAAAGTAAGCTTTTTGATGCGGCAGGCTAAGCGGTTTCTTACGGCCTACATCTACTGCCGCCCATGGACGGTTGTACAGCCGCCCGCGGTAGGTCGTACAACCGACCACGATGGGTCGTACAGCCGTCCATGGGCGGCAATAGATGCAGGCCGTATAAAACCGCTTAGCCATAAGGCAAAAAAGGTTTAGGGATAAGTTTCTGAGCTTTTATCGGATGAATTTGAATTCAATGCACTGAGGTATTTATTGTATCACCTCCGTCAACGGCACACTGCATATTCTCGCCTAATGTCTGTGGATTCTTGGCTTTGGTTATACTCGTAGTTGAAAGTTCTGCCAACATGGTAAGAACCAATTCTTCGTTGGTCATATTGTCGCGAAGGTTTTCCTTTTTCAAACCTTTAAATTGCTTATATTCCCTGGCCGTTTTTCCTGCCCATTGTTGATAGATTATATCTGTGAGCGTAGCATACTGGATGCCTTCCTCTACATTATGCAGTTTCCATTGGTCTGTGAGGTCTTTGCGGATTTCTATACTTTTTAGCCGTTGGTTTATCCAATTGTCTGAATAGCCAAGTTTTTTGTAATCCATCATGGCCTGCTCGATGCTCAACTCAGGGTCTTGCATTTGGTCAAGGCGTTCGGATGCCACACACATGCCATCCATTGTTTGAGAGGCTCTGCCTTGGGAGACGGGATGGATTGGATGATACGGAAAAGGCTTTCTGCATCAGCAACATCCGTCAATCGCATTTTGCCATCTTCAGCGCGTAGCTTCAACTGGTAACAGTTTGTCACCGGTTCAAAGCCCTCTTCTTTTAGACGCTGTTTCAGCTTATTCCAATATTTTCTTGCTGTTTGATAATCCTTACTCTCTGCAAGAATTCCAACCACATCAACTATGGAGAATCACTGTCTGCCGGCAAATTCAACCGTGCATTGTTGGCTGCTGCCATTATTCGATCCGATTTATCAGTTAACTTTCCAAATATAGAAAATAAATCTCATACACCTGTATAATTGAGAAAACAAAAAGGGATGCACTCGCAATGAATGCACCCCAGCTTTATTCTGCCCGACAGTATCTGCTAAAACATCCTGCTGACCCGCTCAATGCCGGCAGCCAAGACCTCAATTTCTTCTTTGGTATTATATAGGCCGAAAGAAGCACGTACCGTTCCTTCAATACCCAGACGAAGCATCAAAGGCTGCGCGCAATGATGTCCGGTGCGTACGGCAATGCCTAGCCGGTCGAGCAATGTCCCCATATCCAAATGATGAATGTTCCCAACCAGAAAAGAGATCACCCCGCTCTTGTTACCGGCTTCTCCGAAAATACGCATTCCTTCTATCGCTTTCAGACGTTGCATGGCATATTGGGTCAGTTCATGTTCGTGAGCGGCAATATTCTCCATGCCAATAGCGGAAACATAATCCAAGGCCTTTGCCAAAGCGGTGGTACCGATGTAATCGGGAGTTCCCGCCTCGAATTTAAAAGGCAGTTCATTGAACGTAGTTTTCTCGAAACTGACATTTTGTATCATCTCGCCTCCCCCTTGATAAGGCGGGAGCTTGTCCAGCCATTCTTCCTTGCCATAAAGCACGCCTACACCGGTAGGACCATAAATCTTATGTCCGCTGAAAGCAAAAAAGTCTGCATCCAGATCTTGCACATCCACCTTCATGTGTGGCACGCTCTGTGCCCCGTCAATCAGGACAGGAACACCATGTGCATGAGCTACTGCGATCATCTCTTTCACCGGATTGACCGTACCCAGCACATTACTTACATGAACCAGGCTTACCAAACGGGTCCGGTCTGAGAATAACTTTTCATACTCGTCTGTCAGCAATTCTCCGCGGTCATTCATAGGTATCACCTTCAGGACAATTCCTTTACGGGCTGCCTGTAACTGCCAAGGCACGATATTGCTGTGATGCTCCATGACAGAGACTATCACTTCATCCCCCTCCTTCATCCGGCTGTCGGCAAAGGAAGAAGCCAGCAAGTTGATGCTTTCTGTCGTTCCGCGCGTGAACACTATTTCGTTACTGCTGCGCGCATGGATAAAGCGACGCACCGTCTCACGGGAGGCCTCATGCAGTTCGGTGGCCTGTTGGGACAAGAAATGAACCCCACGATGCACGTTGGAATTGACCGAATAGTATTCATCGGTTATGGATTGAACTACCTGACGCGGCTTCTGAGTCGTAGCCCCATTATCCAAATAGACGAGCGGTCTGCCATACACTTCCCGACTAAGTATCGGGAAATCTTCTCTTATTTTTTGTATATCGTACATGGCACTTTATTTACATATCGCACATCCTTGACATTTGTTCAGCTCTCCACGGAAACGTTTTTCCACCAACAGGTGCAAACGGTCCTTCAATGCATCCAAACGGATTGAATCCACCACCTCGTTCACAAACGCGAACATAAGCAACAGGCGTGCTTCCTTCAGACTAATGCCACGCTGCTGCATGTAAAACAAGGCATTCTCGTCCAACTGGCCTACCGTAGCCCCATGAGAGCATTTCACGTCATCCGCATAGATTTCCAGTTGTGGCTGAGTGTACATGTGTGCCTCGCGGGTAGCACATAGATTGCGGTTGGTCTGTTGTGAATTGGTATGCTGGGCGCCTTCACGCACCAGAACTTTTCCGGCAAATGCGCCCACAGCCTGATCATCCAATACGTATTTGAACAATTCATTGCTGACACAATCGGACGCTTTATGATCAATGAAGGTATGATTGTCCACCTGCTCGTTCTTGTCGGCAATCACCATCCCACATAAATTAATTTCGGCTCCACGGCCGGCCAAAGTGACTTCGGTGGTATTACGCGTAGTTCCGTTGTGCAGCGTCATGCCATTCAGAAGCACATTGCTTCCTGCCTCCTGATTCACATACAGATTGCTGAAACGTACTGTGCCGGTATGAGTTTCCTCAAGTTCATACAGATCAAAAACGGAATTTTCTTTTGCAAACACCTCAATCACTTGGGTAGAAAGGAAATTTACATGATCCATAGCATGATCGCACACCAAGAGACGGGCTTGCGCACCTTCTTCCAACACAACCAATATGCGACGGTTTACCATGAAATTGACATCCGCACGCAAGATGTTCACCAATTGAACAGGCTTGTCCATCACTACGCCTTTGGGTACATACAGCATAAAACCGTCCTGAGCGAAAGTGGTATTGAAAGCAGTCACGCCGTCTTTAGAGGTATCGGCCAGTTTTGCATAATATCGGCCTACCAATTCGGGATATTGCTCGGACAGTTCTTTCAGGCTACCGAGCAGTACTCCGTCAGGCAATTGTGTCTTCGGCAAAGCCTTACGATAGAAGGCATCGTTCACCATGAAATAAAGAGCGGTACTCATATTGGGCACATCGCACTTGAATACTTCATACGGATTTACCGGAATATCAAGTCGGTTCAAGTTCAAGCCATAATCTGGTTCGAACAGTTTGCTCACATCCGTATATTTATACTTTTCCTGCTTGCGGGTAGGGAAACCCAGCTTTTCGAAATCGGCAAACGCTTGCGCACGAGGAGTGTTCAACACCTCGGCACTATGCTTGCAAATCATCGCCTCGCATTGGGAAAAAAGATCAATATATTGTTGTTCTGCTCTCATAATCTTCTTCTTTATTCTCCCAATTCTGCCTTAATCCAGTCATAACCACGTTCTTCCAGTTCCAAGGCCAGTTCCGGGCCCGCTGTCTTTACGATACGACCTTTATACAACACGTGTACAATATCCGGCTTGATATAATCCAACAAACGCTGATAATGCGTAATGACAATACAACTTGTTTCGGGAGTCTTCAGTTTGTTCACTCCCTCGGCCACGATACGCAATGCATCAATATCAAGGCCGGAATCCGTCTCGTCCAATATACTCAATTTCGGTTCCAGCATGGCCATCTGAAATATCTCATTGCGCTTCTTTTCGCCGCCGCTGAATCCTTCGTTGACCGAACGGTTCGCCAATTTATTGTCCAGTTCCACTACTGCCCGCTTTTCACGCATCAGTTTCAAAAATTCACTGGCAGTCAATGCAGTCAGGCCTTTGTATTTACGTTGCTCGTTTACTGCCGCACGCATGAAGTTCACCATACTTACTCCGGGAATCTCCACCGGATATTGGAAAGACAAAAATAATCCCTCATGACTGCGATCCTCAGGACTCAAGGCCAGCAAGTCTTTACCTTCAAACGTAACCGATCCTTTTGTCACCTCAAAAGCTGGGTTACCTACCAATACAGAGGAAAGGGTGCTCTTACCGGAGCCATTAGGTCCCATTATGGCATGAACTTCACCTTTCTTTATGCTTAGATTGATACCTTTCAATATTTCTTTGCCATTAATACTGGCATGCAAGTCTTTTATCTGTAACATACTTCTTTTAAATTAAGATCCTTCATTTATCCTACACTTCCTTCTAAAGAAATGGCCAGCAGTTTCTGTGCCTCTACAGCAAACTCCATCGGAAGTTTGTTCAGCACCTCCTTGGCATATCCGTTTACAATCAGCCCGATGGCATCCTCAGTAGGTATGCCGCGCTGGTTGCAATAGAACAGCTGGTCCTCGCTGATTTTGCTAGTGGTGGCCTCATGCTCCACAATAGCCGTCTCATTATGGATATCCATATACGGGAATGTATGAGCACCACACTGGCTTCCCAACAACAAAGAGTCACATTGGCTGTAGTTGCGGGCGTTGTCCGCTTTCTGAGCCACACGCACCAAACCGCGATAAGAGTTCTGGCTTTTTCCGGCACTGATACCCTTGCTGACAATCGTACTACGCGTGTTCCGGCCCAAATGGATCATTTTGGTACCTGTATCGGCCTGTTGATAATTGTTTGTCACCGCAACCGAATAGAACTCTGCGCTAGAATTGTCCCCGCTCAAGATACAACTGGGATATTTCCAGGTAATGGCCGATCCTGTCTCTACCTGCGTCCAGCTCAACTTGCTGCCTGTCCCTTTGCAGTGTCCGCGTTTTGTCACAAAATTATATACCCCTCCTTTGCCTTCAGCATCTCCCGGATACCAATTCTGTACGGTAGAATATTTCACCTCCGCACGATCGTGTACCACAATTTCCACTATGGCCGCATGCAACTGGTTCTCATCTCGCATAGGTGCCGTACAACCTTCCAGATAAGAAACATAACTATCATCATCTGCAACAATCAACGTGCGTTCAAACTGACCGGTATTGGCTGCATTAATACGGAAATAGGTGGAAAGTTCCATCGGGCAACGTACTCCTTTCGGAATATACACGAACGATCCATCACTGAATACAGCCGAATTCAAGGCCGCAAAAAAGTTGTCGCGCGGTCCGACCACCGAACCCAGATATTTCTTCACCAAGTCGGGATGTTCACGCACTGCCTCGCTGAACGAGCAGAAAATAATACCTTTTTCCAGCAAGGTTTCCTTAAATGTGGTTTTTACAGACACCGAGTCCATGACAGCATCCACTGCCATTCCGCTTAGTGCCATCTGCTCTTCCAGAGGAATGCCCAGCTTGTTGAAAGTCTTAATCAGTTCAGGATCTACCTCATCCATGCTCTTAGGACCTTCCTTCTTCTTAGTCGGGTCTGCATAATAAGATATAGCCTGATAGTCTATTTCAGGAATAGTAAGATGTGCCCACGAAGGCATCTCCATTGTCAGCCAGTGACGGTATGCTTTCAAGCGAAACTCCAACAGCCACTCCGGCTCATTTTTCTTTGCGGAAATCAAGCGGATCACATCCTCATTCAATCCCCTTTCTATAATATCTGTATGAACATCTGTGGTGAAGCCGTACTTATACTTCTCCTCTGTCAGTTCTTTCACATATTTATTGGGTTCTTCTTGCATATCTATCTTATATTTCTATTAATTGTTCTGTTACATTCTTAAATACCGGGAAAAAGATGCCAGAGAAATCCTTCATCGGATAATATAACACAGACTCTTGCTTCTTTGTTGCGCTAATTATCTCATCTTTAGGATCTATGTATTCCAGCACATGAATAGCCAGCCCTACCAGCAACATGTATTTCAATGCTCCCAATCCGCTTCCCAGCCAACGATTCAACCATCCCAAATGGACGGCATTCAGTGCTTTTGTCAACAAAGAAGCCACAAGCGCAAAACCCAAAGGGACAGCCACCCAAATCATAATAAAAGCCAAAAGCTGTGCAATGGTGACCGAAGTACCTAAAACCGGAGCCAGCCTCTCGCCAACAGCCCCAAACAAGGCACGCGCCACCAACAATCCGGCCACCAACCCTACAATAGACGCCATCTGTTTCACAAAGCCCTTCATCAGCCCCAGAATGACACCCACCCCGATCATAATCAATATAACAATATCTATTATTGCCATCTTTTATCGCTAGTATAAAAAGAAGTAATGTCATTCTAAACAAAGTAAAGAATCTGCCAGCCCACGCGCTGGGCAAGGTGCCAGATCCTTCGCTCTGCTCAGGATGACATTACCATCTATATTCTCTGACTTCGATACTTCTACAAAGTCTGCTTAACCTCTATCTCCTCATAAGTTTCAATAACATCACCTACCTTGATATCATTGCAATTGGTCAAACTGATACCACATTCAAAGTTGGTACCCACTTCCTTCACATCGTCTTTAAAACGTTTCAAGGCATTGATGGATCCGGTGAAGACCACAATTCCATCACGAATCAAACGTGCCTTGTCCGAACGTTTCACTTTACCGGTTTTCACCATAGCACCGGCAACCAGTCCCACCTTAGTGATATTGAAGACCTCACGCACTTCGATCGTTGCAGTGATCTGTTCTTTCAATGTAGGAGCCAACATACCTTCCATAGCTGCCTTCACTTCTTCTATAGCATCATAGATAACAGAATACTTACGGATATCCACACCTTCTTGTTCAGCCAACTTAGCGGCAGAACTGGAAGGACGTACTTGAAAACCTACAATAATTGCATCCGATGCAGCAGCCAAAGTTACATCCGACTCGGAAATCTGACCAACTCCTTTATGAATCACATTGACTTGAACTTGTTCTGTAGACAACTTGATCAACGAATCGCTTAACGCTTCAACCGAACCATCCACATCACCTTTGACGATGACATTCAATTCATGGAAGTCACCCAAGGCCAAACGACGACCTACTTCATCCAAGGTAAGCAGTTTCTGAGTACGTAAGCCCTGTTCACGTTGCAATTGTTCGCGTTTGTTCGCTATTTCACGAGCTTCTTGCTCAGTATCAATTACATGGAATGTATCACCTGCTGCCGGAGCACCATTCAAACCAAGGATCAATACCGGTTCGGAAGGCCCGGCCTCCTTGATGCGCTGATTGCGTTCATTGAACATAGCCTTGACCTTACCGTATGAAGTTCCTGCTAAAACAATATCTCCCAAATGGAGCGTACCGTTCGATACCAAGATAGTAGCAACATAACCGCGTCCTCTGTCCAACGTAGATTCAATAATAGATCCGGTAGCCTTGCGGTCGGGATTTGCTTTCAGTTCCAGCATTTCAGCCTCCAACAGCACTTTCTCCAACAATTCAGAGACACCTGTACCCTTCTTTGCCGAAATATCCTGCGACTGATACTTACCTCCCCATTCCTCAACAAGGAAATTCATAGCGGCTAGTTCCTCCTTTATCTTATCTGGGTTTGCATACGGTTTGTCTACCTTATTAATAGCAAACACGATAGGCACACCAGCAGCCATTGCATGGTTTATCGCCTCCTTAGTCTGCGGCATTACATTATCATCAGCAGCAACAATAATAATAGCGATATCCGTTACTTTTGCACCACGGGCACGCATAGCCGTAAATGCTTCATGTCCAGGCGTATCCAAGAATGTAATATGACGTCCGTCTTCCAATGTCACATTGTAAGCACCTATATGCTGAGTAATACCACCAGCCTCACCGGCAATCACATTCGCCTTACGAATGTAGTCCAGCAATGAAGTTTTACCATGGTCAACATGTCCCATCACAGTCACAATCGGAGCACGAGGTTGCAAATCTTCTTCGTTATCTTCCTCTTCCGTAATGGCCTGTGCCACTTCAGCACTCACATATTCAGTCTTATATCCAAATTCTTCGGCCACTAGATTAATTGTCTCCGCATCCAAACGCTGGTTGATAGAAACCATAATACCAATACTCATACAAGTGGCGATAACTTGCGTTACCGGGATATCCATCATGCTTGCCAGTTCGTTTGCAGTTACGAACTCGGTCAGTTTCAGTATTTTGCTTTCTTCCTGTTCCATCTCCTCCTGTTCCATCAGACGGTTTTGGACATTTTCGCGTTTTTCCTTACGATACTTGGCTGCCTTGTTCTTTGTTTTATTAGTAAGCCGTGCCAACGTTTCTTTCACCTGCTTAGCTACATCTTCATCACTGACTTCCGCTTTCACTACCGGTTTTTTGAAACGTTCTTTTCCAAATTTTCCTCCACCCTGATTGTTATTATTAGGTTTGGAGTTGTTTCTATTCGGTTTGTTGTTATTTTCGCTACGCTGATTATTGGATACTCCTCCGGCATTGGTTGTACCGGCAGCATTAATATCCACACGTTCCTTGTTTATTCTATTCCGCTTTTTCTTCTTAGCAGCATCATCATTAGCAGAGGTTTTAGAAATTTTATCATCTCCCTTACGAATTTCTTTGATAATGGCATCTTTCATCTGCTTACGCTGTTCCTGACGCTGCTTATCTTTTTCTTCTCTTTCTTTCCGTTTTTCTTCCTTCGACTTTTTTCTCGGACGGGTAGACTGATTCAATGCAGCCAAGTCAATCTGACCTACTACATTTATTTTCGATTTAAATTCAGTAGGACGAATTTTAAACACATCGTCTTCTTTTTCCTGAACGGGAACTACTTCATGCGTTTCTTTTTCCATCTCTTTCACCTGGGGTGTCTTTTCTTCCATCTTTTCAATTTTTGACTCTTTTTTCTCTTCCTGAGCAGGAGTCGGAATGGGTTGAAGTTGTGAAACCGATTCCGGTTTTTCTTCTTCTAGCGCCACAAGCTTCGGCATTTCTTTTTCGGTTTGGGAAATATTTTCTTTCCCAAGCACTTTTTCCACCACGGGTTCTGCCTTCAGATTTTGTTCAACCACTTTTACCACAGGTTCGGTAACTTTCGATACGGTTTTCTTATTTAAATTATCCAAATCGATTTTACCCACTTGCTTCAGTTTGGGGCGTGCTTCTTCAGGTACTACAGTCTTAACCACTTCCTCCTTCTCCTTTTTCGATTCAAATCCCTTGATCGAAATGGAAGCTTTATTGCGGTCCTTATTCTGTCTTTCCTGACTGAATTTTTCAGACTCTTTTTTCAAATTTTTATCTGTGCTGAACTCTTTCACAAGTACAGCATATTGTTCTTCGGTAATTTTCGCATTAGGACTAGCCTCAATCGTATAGCCCTTCTTCTGCAAGAATTCAACTACCGTCGTTATTCCTACATTTAAATCTCTTGTTACTTTGTTCAGTCTAATCGTCATACTCGCTTTTTAATTATTAACTACGAGCCGGGACAGAAGAATTACTCTTCAAATTCAGCTCTTAAAACTCTCAATACGTCATCAACCGTATTTTCTTCCAAGTCCGCTTTTTCTATCAACATTTCGCGTGGAGCGTTCAGCACAGCCTTAGCCGTATCCAATCCAATACTCTTTATGGCTGTGATAACCCATTCATCAATCTCGTCCCTGAATTCATCAAGATAGATATCTTCATCCATCGCGTTTTCATCCAATTCGCGGTACACATCAATCGTATATTCGGTAAGCATACTGGCAAGCTTAATATTCATACCTCCCTTACCGATTGCCAAAGACACTTCTTCCGGCTTCAGATATACTTCTGCTTTCTTCTCTTCTTCATGCAACACAATGGAAGAGATTTTTGCCGGGCTCAACGCACGCTGAATAAACAGTTGGATGTTAGAGGTATAATTAATCACATCGATATTTTCATTACGCAATTCGCGCACAATACCATGAATACGCGATCCCTTCACACCCACGCAGGCACCTACCGGATCAATTCGGTCGTCATACGACTCAACAGCAATCTTGGCACGTTCACCAGGGATGCGTGCAATTCTTTTAATTGTGATTAACCCGTCATTAATTTCGGGCACCTCCATTTCAAACAAGCGTTGCAAGAACACAGGTGAAGTACGACTCAGGATAATCTTCGGATTGTTATTCTTATTATCCACACGAGCAACTACAGCGCGGGCCGTTTCACCCTTGCGATAGAAGTCGCTTGGGATTTGTTCAGTTTTGGGAAGAAGCAACTCATTGCCTTCATCGTCCAGCAAGAGCATTTCTTTTTTCCACACCTGATAAACTTCCGCACTGATCACAGTACCCACCTTATCAATATATTTGTTATACAAACTATCCTTCTCAAGTTCCAAAATTTTGGAAGCCAAAGTCTGACGTAAATTCAAAATAGCGCGACGACCAAACTTGGCAAAAATAACCTCATCGGTCACTTCCTCGCCCACTTCGTAAGAAGCATCGATTTTTTGTGCCTCAGTCAATGAAATCTGCATATTAGGATTTGTCAAATCCTCATCTGCCACCACCTCGCGGTTACGCCATATTTCAAAATCCCCCTTGTCAGGATTTACAATAACGTCGTAATTTTCATCAGTGCCAAACATTTTCGCAATCACACTACGGAAAGACTCTTCGAGAACACTCACCATAGTTGTTCTATCAATATTCTTTAATTCTTTAAATTCCGAAAATGTATCAATCAAGCTGATTGTTTCCTCTTTCTTGGCCATAATTATTTAAAACTAATTAAGTATTTAGTGTATTTTATTTCATCATACGCAAAAGTCACATCTTCTTCCACCAGTTTGGGGCGTTTAGCACCTTCCGGCTTCACTTTCCTTTCAACAGTCACGGTAAAGGCATTCTCATTCGCATCTTTCAATACACCTTCCAGTTTTTTTCCTTCCTTGGTCAGGACTTCTACATCCTTACCGATGTGTATCAGATACTGTTTCAACACCTTAAAAGGCTGACCTATACCGGCCGACCCCACCTCCAATTCATAGTCTTCCTCTTCACGGTCCAGTTTAGACTCAATGTAGCGGCTAAGTTCTACACAATCGTCAATCCATACTCCTTCGGCATGGTCTATTTCTACCACAATTTTGTCATCCGGGGTCACTGCGACATCTACCAGAAAGTAATCTTTACCCTCCAACCATTCGTCAACAATCCGGCTTACTACATTTTTATCTATCATGTATTCACTTTTAAGAACAAAAAAAGGGCTTGTTCAAGCCCCACCATTCATCCATTTCGTTGCAAAGATACAAATTATCTATCAGTACCACAAAATATTCTATTATTTTTTTGTAGTTTTGCAAAAACGAATAATAATATGGGCAAAAACAGTCTAAATACAAACAAACAATTTATGGTAGGAAACGGCATATTAGCCTTTGGAGTGTTCGCAGTTGTCATCATCTTCCTATATATGTCTTTCCGATTCAAACGAGATGCAGACAAAATTCATACATACGATGATGTATATTTTATCGAAATAAGTAATGACTTTATCGGTGATAGTATAGCCGTTTATATGAACGACAGCCTGTTGCTGAACCGCACCATGACGGATGCCACGGTAAAACTGGAAATCAAACGGTTTGCCGAAGACAACGTGTTGATGGTAGTGGACAACCGGACAGACCGCACAAGCCCTTTCAATCTGAATCCCAAAGGCAGCCGTGTAGAAGTGAAAAAAAACGGAGATACAATATACATTCTGGAACAAAAAACAGAACGCAACTGAAACTTCAACCAATCAAACCTTTTTTTATTTTATCGCAATCAAAAACAATGGAATACATTAATGATTTTCACAAACAATGGATAGAGCGCACACACCAATCAATAGTCTCTTGAAGCAAGCAACCTGCATCGTTAGAAATACATGAGGGCACTCGGTTTTGAAATGGATTTCATAGACGAATACTATAACAAAGACTATAAATTGTTTGACGCAGTGCCCAATAATGTGCTTTATGGGATAGATGAAGATTTATATTTCATTGATACGCAAATCAGAATGACAAACAATGCAATGTAGGCTTTTCCCGATTTCAATAAACAGACAATCCTGCCATCACTCAAAAAACAGAGTCTGACAGGAGAATCCGTTTGCCATACATGTAGGCACGTTCTCATCTACAGGCAACAAATGCGATGAGATCTTTTCCACATGTCAGAAATTCAAGTCAAAACGACCTTCTTTCATTCTTCCCCCTTCAAAGGTGCCACTGATTATTTTACTATCCAAGTCAAAACGAGTGATATGAACAATCCCATCTCCCAATTCTTCATGCCGGTTTCCGTTGCTAAGTACTGCATCTGCATAAATGGTTTGGCCTGATGCCTCTGCAGAAGCACTGCAAATCGTAATGGTATTCTCCTGAGGATCAACAATATTAAAAGACAAAACCAAATTAGTATCTATCCGGACGGATATCCTGACTATTGATTTCTCGTCCTCATTAAAAGCCGGATAATAAACAGCCTTGCAATCCGATGCATATCGCTGGGCTGTATATACCCAACCATCTATCAGACAGCCAAAAGTATTAGCACCTGTCTGAGTGGCAGGAGGCATAAGAGTAGGATCAACCGAAAAGTCTTCTTCGCCACAAGAACTGCATAACACAACAGTCAATAGAGTGAATAAAGTCGCAATAAGATGTTTTATCATAGCCTGATCTTTTTAAAAGTGATAATTAATACCTGCCGAGAAGGATAGTTGTGAAATATCATCTGAACCATTTATCGGATAATGCGGCCGCACCAGCCACTCTTTGTCATGATAGCGAACCGAATATTCACCAGAGCGTGCCAGGATATAGTTTACTCTCGCACTGACTCCCCAACAATCGAAGAAACGATATTCGCCACCGATGCCCAGATTGGCCGCCCATTTGTTCATGGACACTTTTCGGGGCTTGCCATACACCGTACTGTTATTTTTATACCACTGATAACCTGTTCCGGCAGTGAAAGACAAACTGAATTGTCGTTTCAACCAATGCAAAGAAAACTGTGGAGCAACATAATGCGTCTGAATTCTATCAGTACTATTCAACGCACCATCGGTATATCGGCTACCTTGATAGAGTATTCCGAAGCCAACCTTTAGGGCCGGTTTATTACCAATTAAGTACGTATAATTTCCCGACCAACCTACACCGTTGCGTAAGTCTGAAGAGTGCCCCGCCACTCCTACCAGCTTTCCCGTATAAAGGACAGGCCCTGACTGAAAAGAAAGGATGGACTTTTGGGAAATATCGGACTGTGCATGCAATGCGGGTAAACACAACCACACGACCGATACTAAAAAAGACAATTTGTTTTTCATAATCGTATATGCTAGTTTAGTTTGATTTATGTTAACAAAAATAACGAATTATCCGAAACGGTAACAAGGTTTGCTTGTTTTTAACACTCTATACAATTCAAAAAACGTTTGCCAAAATCGTCTGCCATACAATAAATCTCCGTAACTTTAGCCTCTGAAAACATAGTGGTAATCGTTCAAATGTTATAATTGAACACTATAGATTCATTTATTTTATCGCTATATCACTAATATTCAAACAAATAGATTTAATACTTATATCAAACTGACGTTAAATACATCTATCAAACCGTGAAGGAAAGTTATTATTCAACGCTTTCTCTAAGGAAATTTGTTAATATAGAAAGTCTGAGATATATTTGAATAATAAGAAAGTAAATTAAAGAAAGAACAAGTATGAATAAAACGATTTTATTTTTTGTAGCATTTGCCTTGGCCGCCACTACAGCCTGTGGCAGAGGGAACAACCATAATTCTGCAAAAGAAGAAACAATAGCAACAAAAGAGAGCGGAAAAGTAATCCACCTGACTCATGCTGATTTTTTGACGAAGGTATATAACTTTGAGAAGAATCCGGAGGAATGGAAATACGAAGGCGACAAGCCGGCTATTGTGGACTTTTATGCCGATTGGTGCGGGCCATGCAAAATGGTGGCTCCCATCTTGGACGAACTGGCTAAAGAATACAACGGACAAATCGTGATCTACAAGGTAAATACAGATAAAGAACAAGAACTGGCAGGTGCATTTGGCATACGAAGCATCCCGTCCATTCTGTTCATTCCGATGAATGGGAAACCGCAAATGGTACAGGGAGCCATGCCCAAAGACTCTTTTAAGAAAGCCATTGATGAACTCCTATTGAAAAAATAAAGGACAAATGACTTCCGGCTATTCATTGATCATTTATGATACCGCACGCCCCATGTCTGTACAACAAAAGATGTGGGAGGTTTACACTATTATGGATTGGCTTATAAAGTAATCAGATAAGGGAGCTATGGAAATATCAGCAGAGACCCTTCATTTTATTGAAGATCACAAAGAAGACGACACACGCACGCTTGCTTTACAAAGCAAGCGATATCCCGAAATAGACATGGCCGTAGCCGTCACCCAGATTGCCGGAAGGCAGGTGGCGGCCCGCAAAGTGCCTTCGTGGCATTCGGTTTCCGCCTTATGGTATCCCCGCCATTTGTCCATGGAGCAATGTTCTTCCGAAGCGACCGCCCTGTATAAGGCATCTTTGTTGAAAGGAGACACATTTGCCGATTTAACCGGAGGGCTCGGAATTGACTGCACTTTTATATCCCGAAATTTCAAGCAGACCGACTATGTGGAGAGACAAGCAGAACTATGCGAACTGGCCCTACATAACTTTCCTTTATTGGGATTGGAACATATCCGGATACATCATCACGACGGAATAGCCTATCTACGGGATATGCACCCGGTAGATTGCCTGTTTTTAGATCCGGCCAGAAGAGACGGACACGGCGGCAAGACGGTGGCCATTTCCGATTGTGAACCGGACATCGGCGCGCTGGAAACTTTACTGGTCGACAAGGCCAAGAGAGTGATGGTGAAACTTTCGCCTATGCTGGACATGTCATTGGCATTGAACGAACTGAAAACAGTTAGCGAAGTACATGTTGTTGCTGTCAACAACGAATGCAAGGAACTGTTGCTGATATTACAGAAACAGCCGAACACACAAGAAGTGAATATCCATTGCGAGCATATTGCCGGCAACGGAGAGAACCAACACTATGCTTTCACCTTGCATCAGGAAAAAACATCCGCCTGCCCGTTGACCAATCGGGTCGGAACTTACTTGTACGAGCCAAACGCCGCCATACTGAAAGCCGGAGCCTTCCGTTCGCTCACACAAGCTTTCCCTGTAGAGAAACTGCACATAAACAGCCATTTATACACCTCCGATATGCAGATTGCAGATTTCCCGGGACGCCGCTTCCAAGTTGAAGCCGTATCGGGATTCGGAAAGAAGGAACTAAAAGCATTCCTGAAAGACATGGATAAGGCGAATATCACTGTCCGCAACTTTCCCCTATCGGTTGCGGAACTGCGCAAGCGGCTGAAACTGAAAGAAGGAGGAGACGATTATATCTTTGCCACCACCTTGTCCGACAACCAAAAGGTACTGATCAGAGGAAAAAAATGTCCGACAGATAAAGCCCTTTTGCCGTCCATGCCTATTTCTCCCAGGTAAACGAAGGGGTGAAATGCCATCGGCGATAGCCCGAAAAACACGTACGTACGTGTTTTTCGGAGAGCCATACGAATCGAAACACGGACACTTCTGTTATACAGCAGTATGTGGGGAAACTGCCTTGAAAGCCAGCGCATACATACGCATCTGTTTCACCATAGCCAGCAAGCCATTGCTGCGAGTGGGAGACAGATGCTCTTTCAGGCCGATCTTTTCTATAAAGTAAAAGTCGCTGTTCAATATCTCATCGGGAGTATGACCACTCACCACCTTGATGAGCAGAGCAATAATTCCCTTCACTATCAGAGCATCGCTTTCCGCCTGAAAGATCACTCGGCCGTCTTCCATGTCGGCTTGCAGCCACACCCGGCTCTGGCAACCGTCTATCAGGTTTTGTTCGGTCTTGTATTGAGGATCGAGAGGTTCCTGCTCATTGCCCAAGTCTATAAGCAACTGATATTTATCCATCCAGTCGTCAAAGTCGCTGAATTCTTCTATCACTTCGTCTTGAAGTTCGTTTATTGTCTTCATTGTCTTATCGTTTATTTTTCATTATAAATCACCTCCATCACTGTTTGTCCGACAGCCTTCAGCGTATTACGGTCGATATGCTCTATCGTATCGTCCACCGTATGCCAGAAAGATCCGAAAGAACTGCGCGGATTGTGGGCGTCATAATTAATAATGTCCACACACGGAATGCGGGCCAGCTTATTGACGTACAGATGGTCGTCCACCGTCTCGCCACCGTCTTCCTTCACGAAATACCTGCCATAGCCCAACTCATGTGCCTTTTTCCAAATCTTCTTCATTTCGGAACGGGCGGTGCGGGCCGAGTATCCTTCATAATAGAAAGTGGCGTCTCGTCCGCCTACCATATCCAGCAAGATGCCATAGCGGGCATTGTAGTTCGGCACATGCGGAGTACGTGCCCAGTATTGCGACCCAAGACACCAGGTGTCTTGCTTGTATCCCCCTTCATAGAATTCGGGCAACCCATAGTCTTCCGAATCGAAAAACACAATGTCAATGCCCAGTGCCGGTGCCTCTTTTTGTAGCTGTCGGGCTATTTCGAGCAATACTCCCACACCACTGGCACCATCGTTAACCCCCAGAATGGGAGTATGGTGGTTCTTCGGATCGGGATCATTGTCGGCATACGGGCGGCTGTCCCAATGGGCGCACAACAGGACGCGTTTCTTGCTTTCGGGCTTGTACGCACCGACAATGTTGCGCGACTTCAGAATCGTGCCGTCGTATGCTGTCAGATCGGCATACTGATTATACACCTTGGCACCAAACCTTTCCAATTGTCGTGCCAGGTACTCGCCACATTCCCTATGAGCCTGTGTATTGGGAACACGAGGCCCGAAATCGGCTTGCGCCTGAACATAACAATAGGCACTGTCTGCATCAAATTCGGGCGCTTTGATCACTTCTTTGTCCACATCTGCTGTCCGGTCATCCTTGTTTTTGCTATTTCCACACGAAACGCCTGTCAGTATAAACAGCAGGACCGGGAGTACTAATACATTTCTAATCTTCATACTTAGTTTCTTTCTTGTTCAAGTATATATCACAGACTTTCCTTCCAACGCACAGCCTGATGGAGAACAGAAAAGTCTGCCTGCAAAGTTACATTATTTTCCTTGTACTTCTTCCATTACCCGCAGGAAGTTCCCCCCCCATATCAGCCGGATATCCTTCTCACTGTATTTCTCCAACAACAAGCGGCGTGTAAAGTTTATCAGTTCGGATGCGGAAGCACAACCAAGAATTCCCCCGTCGCCGTCAAAATCGGTGCCGATGCCCACATGCTCTATTCCCATCACCTTTACCATGTGGTTCAGATGTTCGACAGCATCTTTGATCGTGGCCTCGCCGTCCTTGCGCAGAAATCCGCCGTACAGACACACTTGCGCCACGCCTCCCCGGGCGGCCAACGCTCTCAGCTGCTCGTCCGTCAGGTTACGCGGATGGTCGCAAAGGGCGCGGGCGGAAGAATGAGACGCGACTACAGGCATACGGCTGATGTCCAACACATCATAAAAGCTTTGCTCGCCGGCATGCGACACATCCACCATCATCCCCACCCGGTTCATCTCCTTTATCACCTGCTCGCCAAAAGCACTTACGCCCAGCCCTTCCTCGTTATATCGGGCAGAGCCGCAAATATCATTGTTCCCGTTGTGGCAAAGCGTCATATACACCACTCCGCGTCCGGCAAAACGGGCCACGTTGGCAATATCCTTGCCTATGGCATATCCGTTTTCTATGCCCAGCATGACAGCTTTCTTTCCGGCAGCTTTCAGCAACGGCAGGTCGGCGGGGCGATAGGCCAAGTCTACCGATTCATTGTTTTGAGCCACCATGTCCTTTATTTCATCCAGAATGTGGTCGGCCTTGGCGGTAGCTGCCAACAAAGCTTCCTCCGTACGTTCCATTTGTTTCAGATAGGCCACCATAATGGTTGCATCCAAATGTCCTTCGTCCATTTTATGCAGATCCACCCGGATCTTCGGATCGCGGACGGCAAAGTTGATACCCTGATCGAAAAACATCGGTGTGTCACAATGCGAATCCAGTGTGATCATGCCGTGATGCAGGCTTTTCGCCTTTTTAAAGGAAACGGACTCACAAACCAGCCACTGAAACAAAGGCATCATGCACCGGTCGTTTTCCAAAATAAAGCATTCCGGATGCCATTGCACCCCCAGCATCGACTTATACTCGGTCGACTCTATCGCCTCCACCACTCCATCAGACGAACGGGCACTCACCCTGAATCCCGGTGCAGGCTCTTTCACCGCCTGATGATGGAACGAATTGACAGCTAAAGTTTTCGTATGGATAATCCGGGATAGCAGCGAGCCGTCCTCTATCCGGACGGTATGTGAAGCATAGCCGCGCTCCAAGTCCTGATTGTGCTTGATGCATTCGCCTTCCATCTGCGAATAGATGTCCTGATACAACGTACCTCCAAAAGCTACATTCATCACTTGTATCCCCCTACAGATGCCCAAGACAGGAATCTGTCTGTCGGCAGCCAGCCGGGCAAGCAACAGCTCGTGGTAATCTCTGCGGGGATTGATGTTGTGTAATTCCTTTATCGGCTCCTCCCCACAGATAAGCGGATTAAGATCTGCTCCACCCGTCAGGACCAGGCCGTCAAGCGGCCGCAACGTGTCTGTCAAAGTGTCAATATCATCCGAAGGAGGAATAATGAAAGGAATGCCTCCTGCTTTCAGAATGGACATGAAATATCCTTCCAGCAAAGTGCAAGCCCCTTCCTGAAAATTTCCGGTAAGCCCGATCACCGGAGCCGCTTCGCGGCCGAGAGTAGAATTGCATAGGGAATTATATCTTTCTGAAATGTCAAATGTTTGAAATCTTTTCATAAGTTAAATTATTCATAGAAACCAAGCAAAGATAGCCATTAATTCAGATATATTTTCCATATTTGCTAAAAATCTAATAGCCATGGAACCGATACAAGACTTCGCCAGTTTGATAAGCCGCCTACGCTCGTTGAAAAAACGAAAACGTGTGGTGGTAGTCTGCCCCAATGACCCTCATACCGAGTATGTCATTACCCGCAGTTTGCACGAAGGATTTGCCGACTTTTTATTGGTGGCGGACACTCCCCATTTGCTCAACTCGGAATACATCCGCCTGCAATACCCCGACCATGTGAAAGTATATGAGGCTACCAGTCCCGATAAAGCGGCTCAAGAGGCCGTCTCTCTGATACGTGAAGGTCATGCCGATGTGCTGATGAAAGGAATTATCAACACAGACAACCTGTTGCGAGCCGTGCTCAACAAAGAGTATGGCATTCTGCCGAAAGGCAATGTGCTGAGCCACATCACCGTAGCCCAAGTGCCCATGTATAAGAAACTGCTATTCTTTTCGGATGCGGCAGTCATTCCGCGTCCCACTTTGCCACAATTCGAAGCCATGTTGCAGTACGATCTGGCAGTATGCCGCCGCATGGGAATAGATGCCCCTCGCGTGGCACTGATACACTGTACGGAGAAAGTGAACGAGAAATTTCCTCACACACTGGACTACGTCACTCTGAAGGAACGGGCCGCCGCCGGAGCTTACGGAACCATGTATCTGGACGGCCCCATGGACGTAAAGACAGCGTGCGACGCACATAGCGGCGAGGTGAAAGGCATCAGCTCGCCGGTGGTGGGACACGCCGACCTGCTTATTTTTCCCAATATCGAGGCAGGAAACACGTTCTATAAAACGGTGTCCCTGTTTGGCGACGCCAACATGGCCGGCATGTTGCGCGGCACAACGGTACCCGTAGTAGTTCCGTCGCGCGCCGATTCCGGCAATTCAAAATATTATAGTCTGGCATTGGCGTGTGTAGCCGGATAAGCAATACGCCCATCACAGACAATGACCCGAGCCGGACGCCATACGGAAGCCGGCGGATTGACTAACCCAGTAAACGATAAACTCTATGAAAATATTTGTAATCAACCCGGGATCAACCTCTACTAAAATAGCCGTTTTCGACAATGAGAAGCCGGTATGGGTGGCAAGCGCCCATCATGCCGCAAACGAACTAGCGGAATTTCACCACGTGAACGAACAATATGCCTATCGGAAAGACTTCGTACTGAGACTGCTTGCCGAGGCAAGCATCCCGTTGGATTTTGATGCCGTCATTGCACGGGGCGGATTACTGAAGCCCACTCCCGGCGGCGTTTACCCCATCGACGAGCGAATGAAGCACGACTTGATGCACGCCCGCATGGAACATGCCTGCAATCTGGGAGCATTGATAGCCGACGAGATAGCCCGACAATGCCATTGCCCGGCCTACATAGCCGACCCCGAAGTGGTGGACGAACTGCAACCGGTGGCCCGCCTGACAGGTATTCCGGAGATAAAGCGCATTTCCATCTTCCATGCCTTGAACAGCAAAGCGGTATCGCGCAAATACGCAGCATCCATTGGAAAACATTATGAGGACTTGAATCTGATTGTGGTACATTTGGGAGGTGGCATATCGGTAGGAGCGCACCACAAAGGACGGGTGATTGATGTCAACAATGCCTTGAACGGTGAAGGCCCTTTCTCGCCCGAGCGTGCAGGCACTATCCCCGGCGACCAGTTTGCCGAGTTATGTTTCAGCGGGAAATACACCCTGAAACAGATCAAGAAGTTATTGAACGGCAAAGGGGGACTGACCGCCCATCTGGGCATGAACGATGTAGTAACCATTGCCCGCAAAGCCTCCGAGGGCGAGGAGCCTTATAAGGAAGTATTGGATGCGATGCTCTATACGGTGGCCAAGCAAGTGGGAGCAATGTATGTCACCCTTCGCGGACACACAGACGCCATTATCCTGACGGGGGGTATCGCTCATAGTGAATATTGCGTGGCCAGACTCCGCGAACAGATTGATTATCTGGCCCCCGTGATACTGATGCCCGGCGAGGACGAAATGGGTTCGCTGGCCTATAATGCACTGGGAGCTCTGCGGGGCGAACTGCCTTTACAAACCTACCGGCCGGAAGAGGAAAAGAACGATACGCCGGAGGCAATATAACGAATATATCTCTCACGGCATCCCCAACCTCTTTCCCCCTTCATCCTTTCATTATCCGCCAAGACGCCCTGCCAATGGGAATTCCGAGGGTGAGAGGACACTCCGTCAGATCCTTTCAGCCCCCTTTCATCCTCCCTTCATCGGCACACAAAGGCAGCATGGTGTGAAACCGCCAAAGGCAGATGTGAAAGGACTCATGCCGGTGGCTGAAAGGGTCGTGAGAGAATGTACTGTCATTTTTAACCGCTTGACTAATAGATGGCTATACCCAAAATGAAAGGATGAAGGGAGAAGGGGTAGAAGCAACCTGATGAGGGGATGGTGTCCTTTGCACGTACGTACGTGTAGGCCTATACATACGTATGTGTAAGCCTATACGTACGTATGTATAAGCCCACACATACGTACGTGTTTTTACAACAAGCCGGGCTTGTACGGCAAACATAGCATGCTTGTACAACGAACAGGGCATGCTCGTGCGGTGAACAAGCATGCCTTGTTCCGATGAGCAGGCCTGCGATTTTCCCGTTTCCGGCCGCCCCCTCTTGACAAACGCTTTTTGATGTTGTATATTTGCAGAACGTTAACCTTTAAAACATCCCCTATGAATGTATTCTCCACGCTCAAAACCGTTTTCTTCGGAAATAAAGTCTTGTCACGCCCTGTTCCTGCCAACGGCGCGCCGCGTCGCGATCTCGCCATCGCCCTCAACGGACTGTTGCCGCTTTGCCGTGCCGTTCCCGGCATGCACCTGGCTGTAGACATCTGCGAAGGCCGGGCAACACTGGTGATGGACTGGACTCCGCGCACGGACGAAAAGGC
>CAMWGU010000006.1 GCA_947173895.1 uncultured Bacteroides sp.
AGAAGGAGAAAGAAAAAAATCCATAGAAGTTGCCCGCTATTTGAAATCATCCCGAACTCCAATGGAGTTAATCATCGGAGCGACCGGATTAACCAAAGAAGAGATTGAAGGACTATAATAACCAAAGCCATATTTGCTTTATTTTCTTTTTCCCATGATGCCGGTGCGGGCGTTCGCTTCCGGTGCGCGTCGGTGGCTTTACCTTGTGACACACAAAAAAGAAGAGTGCGACGAAAGTGAATGCTCTTCGTTTCACTTCCGTCACACTTCCTTTCCGGTTTCGTTTTTCCTCCCTTCCGATGCGTTGATGCCCGGTTCGGCAGGCGTCCGTCCCTTTATTTCTTTTCCCCTACCGTTGTCAGCATTTCCCGTACGGCGGCTTCCAATTGCTGGTCTTCGCCCTTCAGTGCTTTTTCCGGAGTGTTATATACTTCAATGTCGGGCAAAAGCTGCTGGTTTTCGGCATACTGCCCGCGCATGTCCATGCAGCCCACCTGCGGGATGCCAAACACGATGCTCGGATCTATCTGGGTTTCCCACCATACGGCTGTCATGGTGCCGGGCACGGGTGCGCCGATCAGTTTGCCTATTTTCAGCTCTTTGTACACCCAGGGGAAACCGTGTGCGTTGCTGTAGTTGTCCTCACACATCAGCACGCAGGATGGTTTGAGCCATTTGTTGAACGGATCGCTGCCGATGTATTGTCCGCGCGGCACAAAGCGTTGATACTCCTTGCCGCTCAGCAGCGTGGCCAGATCATCGTGCAGCCATCCGCCGCCGTTGTGGCGCGTGTCTACGATGATGGCTTCCTTGTTGCGGCAACGGCCCAGCACTTCGCTGTATACTTCGCGGAAGCTTTGGCTGTCCATGCCTTTTACGTGCACATAGCCTATGCGTCCGTCGGAGAGTTTGTCGACTGTCTGCCGGCAACGTTCCACCCAGCGTTTGTAGAGCAGGGTGTTTTGTTCGCCTGCGCTGATGGCTTTCACTGCCACGTCGAAACGTTTCCCCGTGGCCGGATTGTACATGGCCAGCCGCACTTTTCTTCCGGCTTTGCCTTCAAGCAGTGGGAAGTAATCTTGTCCTTTCAGGATGGGCTGTCCGTCTATCCGTTCGATGATGCATCCGGGGGTGACGTCTGTCTTTTTTACGGCAAACGGGCCTTTGGCCAGTATTTCTTTTATTTTCAGTCCGTCGCCGTCGTAGCTTTCGTCATAGAACGCGCCCAGTGAGGCGGTGTACATGGCCGGTCCGTTGCCGTAATAGCGTGCTCCGGTGTGCGATCCGTTCAGTTCGCCCAGCATTTCGCTCAGCAGTTCCTGAAAGTCGTAGTTGTTGTTGATGTAGGGCAGGAAGCGTGCGTATGCCTCGCGATAGCCTTTCCAATCTGTTCCGTGCAGGTCTTTCACATAGAATTTGTCTTCCACCTGCTGCCACACGTGGTCGAAGATGTATGCCCGTTCGTCGTAGGGTCGGTAGTCGAAGAAAGCCTCAAACTCCACGGTCTTGGTCTCGCCGCCGCTTGTTGTCACTTTCCTGATGCCGCCTCTGCTGCAAAGAAACAGGTTTTCGCCTTTCTTGTCGGGGATCAGCGCGCCTCTGCCTACTTCTTTCAGGACAATCTTGGTCTTGTTTTCCTTCAGGTCGTGTTCCCACAGGTCGTATCCGCCTTCAAAAGCCGCCTGATAATACAGCTTGTCGCCTTTCGGGGTCAGTACGGCGTCGCCCAGGTGCGAGGAGTTCACCGTCAGACGGATCACCCGGTCGCGGCAGTTTTCCAGATCGAACACCAGTGGTTTCGCCTCTTCTTCCTTTTTGCCGTCCTTCTTGCCGTCTTTCTTCTTTCCCTTCTTGTGGTCCGCCTTGTCGTTTTCTTCGTCTTTTTCCTTGTCTTTCTTTTCCGACTCTTGCAGCAGCGCCAGTTCTTCCTTGTTCATGCGGAAACGCTCGTAGGCTTCCAGGTCGAAGAACATGATATAGATGTCGCTTTCGGCTCCCCAGCTTCCGTGGCTGCGGAAGCCTGCGCGGTCGCTTTCCCATATCATGGCCTTTCCGTCGAGCACCCATTTGGCTCCTCCGTCGCTATATCCGCTTTCGGTCAGGTTGTGTATTTCGCCGTTGCCCGATGCGTTGACCAGTGCCACGTCTTTGTTGTTCCATCCTCCTATACCTATATAGTTGGTAAGAATCCATTTGCTGTCGGGGCTCCATTGATACCACTGGTCGCCGTCGCTGTACGAATATTCATACGCTCCGTCCATCACGGTGCGCACGGCTTTGGTTTTCAGGTTCAGCACCCTCAGGGTGGTGCGGTTTTCGAGGAACGCTATTTCTTTGCCGTCGGGGCTGTATTGGGGCTGAAACGAGGTGACGTCCGAGCGGGTGAGTTGCTCTTCCTTGATGTCGGTGGCGTATGCAAATTGCTTTTCCTCGTTTTGGATGAGGCTGGCCTGGTAGATTTGCCACAATCCGTTTCTTTCGGACGCGTATGCCAGGCTTCTTCCGTCGGGCGCGAAATGGATGTCGCGTTCCTGCTGCGGGGTGTTGGTGATTTGGCGGGTGGTGTTATATTCCACCGAGGTGACGTATACGTCTCCGCGCAGCACGAAGGCCACTTCTTTGGCGTCCGGCGAGAGGGCTATTTCCGTTGCTCCGCTCCGTCTGATCTGGCGGATCAGGTCTTTGTCGTTCTTGTCGCTGACGATGGAGATCCGCACTTTTTGCGGGTCGGCCCCTTCTTTCAGTGTGTATATTTCGCCGTCGTAGCCATAGCACAAGGTGCCGTCGGTGGCGGCGCTCAGAAAGCGCACCGGATGCTGTGTGTGGTGGCTGACCTGCCGCGACTCGTTGCCGTCAATGTCGCGTCGGAACACGTTGAACGAGCCTTTTTCCTCGCTCAGGTAGTAGAACGACTTGCCGTCCGGCGCCCATACCGGTGTGCGGTCCTCGCCGCTGAAGGCGGTTTGCTTCCGATAGCTCTGTCCGTCCGCTGGCGAGTACAGCCAGATGTCGCGGGCGATGGAAGAGGTATGGTGCTTGCGCCAGGGGTCTTCGTATCCCTTCTTGTCGTGATAGAGCAGGGCGTTGCCCGTGGGGCTGACGCTGATGTCTTCCATCGGCATGGAGGAGAACAGGGTGGGGCGTCCGCCTTCCGTGCTCACTTCATACACTTGCTGGAACTGGCCGGAGGGAAACTGCGCGTCTTCCGCCGCGGGCATCACGTTGGCCAGAAATAAAACATGGGTGGCATCCTTATAGGCCACCGGTGTCTCGCTGCCCGAGTGCGTGGTTAGCCTTTTGGGGATGCCGCCCTCCTTGTCTACTTCAAAAATGTCCATGCTGCCCATCCGGTCCGACGCGAAAGCTATCCGCCTCCCGTCGGGGCTCCATACGGGCCGGGTGTCGTGTGCCCCGTTAGTGGTAATCTGCCGGGCCTTGCCTCCTGTGGCCGGAACTGTGTAGATGTCGCCTTTATAGGTGAACGCAATGGTCGTTCCGTCCGGCGAGATGGCACAATGACGCATCCACAGCGGATTCTCTTGTGCATGCGTGGCTATCGACAGCAGGGCTGCCGCCACGCCTAGTAGTTGTCTTTTCATGTAAGTAAAAATGTTGTGGTTATTTTTTTTTGAAATTATGAATTATTTCTTCTTTCGCAGATATCCTCTGATTCGCTGTATGATCTTGATTCCGGTCCTCACCCCGTCATACACGGCCATCCCCGTGTGTATGTGGTGCATGATGCCCTCTGCTCCCCCTTTCTGCTCGGCGGGGGCAAACAGCTCGTGAAGGGTTTCCGACATTTTCTTTCTGGATTGCAGGAGCTCGTCCGATTTCTCTTTTTTAAGCTGTGCTATCACCTCCAGCGTGATGACGGCAGGCAGCGAAGTCTTTCCGGTTTCCATAATCAATTGTCATTTAAAAGTAAGTTGGCAAGAAAGTGCACCATGGGCTGAACAATCAGCCGCTTGCGCAATACCACTATCAGCAGTATCAGCACAAGGATGAATCCCGTGATGATGCCGTAGCTGTACATCAGCCCGCCCACATGGGGCTCGAGCACATAGGCCAGCGTGAAGGACAAGTAGAGCAAAGCAATGACGCCCAATACCAATAATACAAAAACCAGGATAAGGGTAGATATCAGTATGGTGAGCTTTTCCACCAGATGCAGCCTGAGATAGTCTTTTTGCAATGCCGCATAATTCTTCAGTTCGGCCAGAAGCTGCTGCAAATTGTCTATATTATTGTCGTTAGCAAACATAAGCAAGGTTTTTGGTTTAAAAATTATTGTCATCCCGAACATTCGGGATGACAATTCCATTTCTTTCTGGGATCGGCCTATTCTTTTATTTCGGCTGCGAGTTCCTCCACCAGATCTTCCATCTCCGTGCGGCTCAGCTTGATGCCTTTTTTGCGTAAAGCATCCGCTATTTTGCTACGAGTGTCCGCCCCTCTTTCGGGAGCAAATAAAATGCCTGCTGCTGCACCCACTGCGGCTCCGCCCAGGAATGCTGCTAAAATGCTTAATCCTTTCATGATGTTTATTGTTTTTGTACTTTACAAATCTAACAAATAAAATTGAATATTGTTGCCTGTTTCATCAGTTTTTAATCGGAAAAGAGTGATTCGGCCTTAATTAACCAAATTTAACCAGACTTCTGACGCAAAAACTGTTTATATATTGCTACTTTTGCAAGCATATATGTTTTTAGAATCAAAACTAGAGTATTAATATAAAAGATTGAACGATCATGAAAAAATTAGTAGTATTGGGGATGGGATTGTGCATAGCCTTGGCATTCTCCTCATGTAAGTCCAGCGAAAGCGCGTATAAGAAAGCATACGAAAAGGCAAAACAGCAGGAATTGGCCGAAACCTCGAACGAGGTAGAAGCGGCCCCCATCGAAGCAGCTCCCGTGGTGGCGGCCCCCGTCGAAGCAGCTCCGGTGGCAGGCCCCGTGCGCGAGGAAAAAGTAGAACTGGTGTCGGGCGACGGCCTGAAGGCATATAGCGTGGTGTGCGGCAGCTTTGGCGTAAAGGCAAATGCCGAAGGACTGAAGCAATATCTGGACGGACAGGGATATAACGCCAAAGTGGTGTACAATGCCGAGAGAAACATGTATCGCGTCATAGCCGCCTCGTTCGACGACCGCGCGCAGGCCAACCGGGCAAAAGAACAGTTTAAGGCCAAGTATCCCAACCGCGACGACTTCCAGAAAGCATGGTTGCTGTACAGGGTGTATTGACCCATACCATCACAGGCATATAAAGAAGAAAATATAGTCTGTTTTTCTTTATTGAAAGCGGCGGCTGGAAAGTTGCCGCTTTTTTTATACCTTTGCCCGTCCTTAAGCAACCATAAAAGTAAAATGGCAAATATGAAATATTATGGCAGATTATCGGTGGCAGCCCTGCTGATGCTGGCACCATGGCATGGGTTTGCCCAAGAAAAAGAAAAAGTAGAGCCCGTAGGATATGGCGACATGGATCAGTGGATAACACGCAAGGTGCACGAGTCGGGCATTATAGGCGGCGAAACCAAACTTCTGTATGAGATAGGCCCCGAGCAGGAAATAGACGGCAACAAGCCTTATACCAACAGGGGAGGCTCTCCGTGGGGGACCTCGAATGTGATGGCCAAGGTGGTGGGCATTGTCAAGACAAACAACTCCGTATACAAAGACAAGCGCGGCGACGGATATTGCGCGCGCCTGGAGACCCGCATCGAAAGCGTAAAGGTGCTGGGTCTGGTCAATATTACCGTCTTGGCGGCAGGCTCCATCTACTTGGGCGACATGGCGGAGCCCATTACCGGCACCAGGAATGCCGAGCAGAACATGAACTGGGGCATCCCCTTCACCCGTCGTCCCAAGGCCGTGCGTTACGACTACAAGGTGAAAATGTCCGGCCAAAAAGACCGCATCAGGCTCACCGGATTCAGCAAGCGCGCACAGGTGGAAGGGCAGGACTGTGCCATTGCCGTCTGCTTCCTGCAAAAGCGCACCGAAGATGCGGCCGGAAACATTACGGCCAAAAGGGTAGGGACCCTGGTGGTGAAGTATGACAAGGATTCCGACGGATGGGTGGACGATGCCACTTACGAAGTGCTGTATGGCGACATTACCCGCCATCCTTCGTACGACCCCGAGACGATGGGCCTGCGCGCGCGCGACTATGCTAGAAACAGCCATGGCGAGAGCAAGCTGATAAGGGAAGACGGATGGGCGGATGCCGGTGAGTGTCCCACCCACATGATTTTGCAGTTCTCTTCCAGCCATGGCGGAGCCTTTGTAGGTTCTCCCGGAAACACGCTGTGGGTGGACAATGTGCGGCTGGTGTATTAAAAAGCCGCGCACGGGCACAAAAAAACACATACGTACGTGTAGCCTTACACATACGTATGCATAGCCTCACACGTACGTACGCATAGCTTCACACGTACGTACGTGTTTTTTTCTGCGGTTTACCCGAAACACAAAAGGCTGCCCCCTTGCAGGGACAGCCTTTTCTTGTAGTCGGTCAGTAACTCTGATTATTTTACTTCCATGATAACCACGCGGTTCAGATAGTTCTTGCCAAACATATTGTCTGTTCCGCCCATAGCCACTTTTTCAAGCTGGCTCGGGTTTACGCCTTCTGCAACCAATGCATCGTAAACAGCCTGAGCACGTTTTTCAGACAAAGTCTGGTTGATAGCAGCCGAACCGGTAGCCTTGTCGGCAAATCCTGCGATTTTGTATTTCACGTTCGGATTTGCTTTCATAGTCTTGGCCATCAGCTTCACGTTCACCATTCCTTCTTCGCTGATCTTAGCTTTGTTTATTTTGAAGAAGACAGCAACTTCGGCTACGCCCGGAACTTCCTTGATCACTTCCTTGACCACTTCCTTGGGTACTTCGCGAACCACTTCCTTGATCACTTCTTTTTCTACCACGCGGTCTGCCACCTTGGCAAACTTCTTGCCACCGAAGATGTAGCTTACGCCTGCTGTCAGCATGCCTGTTCCTTCAGCCTTGCGGTGATCGCTGATGTTGCCGAAGATAGAAGGAGCAATGGCTCCACGAGCTTCTACGTCGATAGCCCATTTGCTGTTGATATTGAATTTCAATCCCAAACCGGCAGAAGCACCTATACGAGCTTTTAAATTATTGTCACCTACTACAGATACAGATTGTTCTCCTGTGGTAGCATCAATGGCATATTTGGCATTTTGTGATTTAGCAACAGAGATTGAAGGACCAGCAAAACCGTATACTTCAAAGAAACGGCTTGGGTTAGCACCAGCAAACAAAGTAGACAAGTTTACCATGGCATCAATGTTACCACCAATGAAATTCTTGTTATGTTTGTAGTACTGAACATCCTGCATGCAAAGGTGTTGAGTTATTCCATTTACCTGAGCACGTACACCCCATGTCGGCGTAATAAGCTTTCCTAAAGAAAGGCTGAAATGAGGAGCAATCTTGTTGAAACCATCATTGTTAACAGAGTGAATACCGCCACCTACACTGATGAAGATATTATTGTTCCATTTCGGAGTATAATAATTGTCTTTTGTGCTCTGTGCATTCATTGTTGCGCATGCACCTGCCAAAAGTAATGACAGAGTTACGAATTTATATTTCATTGTTCTATATTTTTTGGTGTTTGTTGATAATAAATTATACTTTTAAGCCCTTAATTAGTCTGCAATGATAATACCACCGCCAGCATTTCCATTATCACCGTGTCCATGTCCATGTCCATGTCCTGCGGGTGCATGTCCATGTCCTGGGATTTGTTTGTTACCGTCAGCTTTAACAGCAGTTGTTGTCTCTTCTACTTCAAATGTAGCTAAAACAGTTTCACCTGCTCTAGTCTTCTGAGTGATGTTATACTTTGTTGTTTTAATAGTCTTCTCAACTTGAACAACCAGTCTGGAATGAGCACCAACAGGGAATTTCTCTGTTACTTCTTCTGTTTGAACAGAAGTGTTATAGTCGTTTATAAGCTCTTTTACTGTGTTGTCAGTAGTGTTGATCACAGATGAAATAACCTTTGAACCACTTTCTTTAGTATAAGTCACAGGCACTTCATACCAATAGTCACTTGGATTGTCGTGGGTGTATTCTTTAGATACAGTTTCAGTTGTAAATGAAGATTCTCCTTCTTGTTTAACATCTAAGTCTTCTTTGCCATAACTCAATATGATAATAGCAGTTTTTGTCCAAACTTGTGCAGCTGTCAATGCGGGAATATTAACAGTAGTAGAACCAGTCAAGTTATTGTATGTTGCAGTAACAGTGATGGTCTTTGCTGCGATTGAAGCACCTTCATAGATACCATTACCTTCACTGTAAGTAATAGTTGCATTTGAAGTTACATCTTGTCCTCCTGCGAAAACTACCGGTGTGATAATAGCTTTTGCATTTACGGGGGTTACGTCAATTTCTATGTCCTCATTGGAACATGAAGAAAACATGGTTGTAGTTAAAGCTACAACGGCCAGTGCTAATTTAGCACCTAAACCGCTCAGAAATTTGTTCTTTTTCATTTCAATACAATTAAAAATTTAGTAATTCTGATTTGATAAAATATGGATTAAAACTATTTTTTTCCATGATGTTGTCACTTGCTTCAGCTTTGAATTCTTTATAATATCTTTGTTCATTACCTGCATTGTAAATTGTTCCCATATTGTTGGAGAAATTAATTCGTGGCCAATAACCTTTTCTTTTCATTTTATGAAATGGCAATGCTATTTGAAACCTGAATCCACCATTAGAATTGGCGTGTTCTGCTTTCATGGCATAGAATCCAATGGAAGCATACCGAAAATGGCGTATCATTTCAAATTTGATGCCTTTTTCTCCTAATAGATATTTTTCTCCTTTCAAACTAAATTGTGTATTATATCTAGGCCAATAAAAGTTACCTCCTATAGACCATGTTGTTTTCATTCTATCATCGTAATGTAGATGAAAGCCATTCCAATAGCCTACTCCCACATATCCGATTCTTGCATCTACAGAGAAACGTTCATCTTTGAATGGGTGAAAGAATGATAAATCGACCCCCCATCTGTCTGCATTAAAATATCCCATAGTCACTTTCCCGTAAATATTATACGGCAAGCGAAATCGTTGAGATAAGGTCAAATGTCCAGGGTGTATCTTGTCTTCCAAGATTCCATATCCGTCATTATATATAGGTATCTTTATTTGTCCGGTAATTTTGCTTCCTGGCCATAAAGAAACTTCTATAGCAGGACTTAAATCAAATAAGGCTTGGTATATTTGTGTAATAACCAAATTCTTATAAGATAGCTGCGGATATACCAATATATTGACTTTAAACAGCGAACTGTTTCTCTTCTTTTCTTTTTTTACCTTCTCCCAACTTTCATCAATGTCGTAACTCACTTTCCAATCCTCAGTGCTTATCGCCGTCGTATCGCCAAGGGCGGGCCGATAAGTCAGTGAAACCTGGGGCACATTATAATGGGTTACGATCAACTTACAAGGCTTTTCCGAGGGAAGCCCCATAGATTGTATCATCTCTACAACTTTTCGGATGCCTAAGGCTTGCACCTTGTAAATGTTGTTTTCAACCGTATAAATTAGTTCTTCAGGAGTTTCCTTCCATCTTACATTCTCAAATCCCATTTTTACAAGACTGTCTGCCGTTTGTTCGCCCGCCGCTTGTCCGAAACCTTGAAGCGGTATCAGTGCAAAACAGAGCACGGCTATACAATACAACAAATGTCTTTGCAAAACTCCTTCCAAAGAGCTACTTTTTTTCATTTTATAACAAATACCTTGTTTCTCCTTTTACTTCAATGTGGCTTTTATAGTAAGCCACATATTCGGTGCAAAAGTAAGTACATTTTTTTAAATACCAAACAAAATTAAGCTAAATGAAGACTTATGATGAAAAAATAGTTGAAAAAATATATTTTAAATCTTTCGGATAAGACAGGAATGGAATAAAATTGTATTTTTGCAAGATGTTATGAGTAGAATATTAGCAATAGATTATGGTAAAAAGCGTACGGGCGTGGCAGTAACAGATGTTTTGCAGATTATAGCAAACGGATTGACCACTGTCCCCACGCATCAGCTGCTGGACTTTATTCTGAAATATGTGGAAAAAGAACCGGTGGAACGCATCGTCGTAGGATATCCCAAGCAGATGAACAACCGCGACTCGGAAAACATGAGCCGCATTGTCCCTTTTGTCAACCGGCTGAAAAAAATGTTGCCCCACATCCCGATAGAGTGGGTGGACGAACGGTTCACTTCTGTGCTGGCCCATCAGGCGATGATTGACGGAGGACTGAAAAAGAAGGACAGGCAAAACAAGGCTTTGGTAGATGAAATCAGTGCCACAATCATTTTGCAGACTTATTTGGAATCGAAAAAGTTTATTTACTAAATATAAAGACAAAAGAAAATGATATTACCTATTTACGTGTATGGACAACCGGTGCTGCGCAAGCAGGCAGAGGATATCGCTCCCGACTATCCTGAACTGAAAGAATTGATAACAAATATGTTCGAAACAATGCACCGTGCCGATGGCGTCGGGCTGGCTGCTCCGCAGATCGGCCTGCCCATTCGTGTCGTGACAATCGACCTGGATGTGATGTCGGATGAATGGCCCGAATTTAAAGATTTCCGTCGGGCGTATATCAATCCTCATATATTGGAGACTGGAGGCGAGGAGGTCAGCATGGAAGAAGGCTGCTTGAGCTTGCCCGGCATTCACGAGGCTGTGAAACGCCCTGACCGCATTCATGTGACTTATCTGGATGAAGAACTGAAAGAACATGATGAATGGGTGGAGGGCTATCTGGCCAGAGTGATGCAGCATGAGTTCGACCATCTGGACGGAAAGATGTTCATCGACCATTTGTCCATATTGCGTAAGCAAATGATAAAAGGCAAGCTGGGCGCCATGTTGAAAGGCAAGACGCGATGCTCTTATAAAGTAAAGACTATTAAATGATTGTTCGGGAAAGGCTCCTGTAAACCGTATTTCTATCAATACGACATGATAAAACGGATACTCTATACATTATTAATAATGCTCCCTGTAGGGGCTTCGGGCCAGATTAACACAGACAGGGTGATGGCGATAGGGCGCAATGCGCTCTATTTTGAGGATTATGTTCTTTCGATCCAGTATTTCAATCAGGTGATTAATGCAAAGCCTTATCTGTCCGAACCTTACTTCTACAGGGGGCTGGCAAAGATAAACCTGGACGATTTTCAGGGAGCGGAGAGCGACTGCTCGGAAGCCATAGAGCGAAATCCGTTTGTGGTGAGTGCTTATCAGGTGCGCGGGCTGGCACGTATTCAGCAAGGCAATATGGCAGGTGCGATAGAAGACTATGCCCAGGCATTGAGGTTTGACCCCGAGAATATAGGCGTGTGGCATAATATGGCGCTTTGCCGCATCCGCCAAGAGGATTACAAGGGCGCGAAAGACGACCTGGACAAGCTGATTGCCATTTCTCCCCGCTATACAAAGGCCTATTTGATGCGCGGCGAGGTGGACTTGCAACAGAAAGACACCTTGGCGGCTGAAACGGATTTTGGCAGGGCGATCGAGATAGACCGTTATGATGCAGACACATGGGCCAGCCGTGCAATGCTCCGCTTGCAGCAAAAGAAATACAAAGAAGCGGAAGCCGATTTCGACCGGGCGGTTCATTTGTCGGCACGCAATGCAGGGATTTATATCAACCGAGCGCTGGCACGCTATCATCAGAATAACCTGAGGGGCGCAATGAGTGATTATGACCTTGCGCTGGACATCGACCCCCATAATTTTATCGGTCATTATAATCGCGGATTGCTACGCGCACAGGTGGGCGATGACAACCGGGCCATTCAGGATTTCAATTTTGTAATCGAGATGGAGCCCAATAACATGATGGCCATCTTCAATCGGGCCTTGTTGCTCGATCAGACCGGCGATTATAAAGGAGCCATCGCAGATTATTCTGCGGTGATAGATGAATACCCCAATTTCTTGCCGGGCTATCAGTACAGAGCACAGGCGCGAAAAAAAATCGGCGACTTGAGAGGGGCGGATGCCGATGAGTTCAAAGTGCTGAAGGCTCGGTTGGACAAGCAGAACGGCGTGGCTTCAGGACGGCAGACGGCCGACAATGCGGAAAATAACAAAACCCGTAGAAAGTCGGACAAGAACATGAACAACTACCGTAAAATAGTAGTGGCCGACAACGACGAAGGAGCGGAAAAGTACAAGAGCGACTATCGTGGCCGTGTGCAGGACAAAAACGTGAACATCGTTCCCCGTCCGATGTTTGTACTCACTTACTACGAGAAACACGATGAGGTGAAACGGCAGGTCAATTATTATAAGTTTATTGAAATGCTGAACGACCGGCGGGTGCTTCCCGAACGTTTGCTCATTACAAACGAAGAGGCCCCTCTGACCGAGGAACAGGCCATGAAGCATTTTGCATCGGTCGACGAGCAGACTGCCGCCATCGTGGCCCGTCCGGATGATGTGAACACACGCTTTGCGCGTTCGCTCGACTTTTATCTGGTGCAAGACTTCGCGAGCGCCATGGAAGATCTGACTCAGGCGATTGCCATCGGAAACGATTTCTTTCCGGCTTATTTTAACAGGGCTCTGATCCGTTACAAGCAATTGGAATATCAGAAAAAAGGGATGGAATATGACTTGAAGGCCGATTCGGGAGAGAAGAATGCAGTGAAGGCTGTAGACTATGAGCTGGTGAAGCATGATTTGGACAAAGTGATCGAACTGGCTCCGGATTTTGTATTCGCTTATTATAATAGAGGAAATGTACTTTCCATACTGAAGGATTATCGTGCGGCCATTGTGGACTACGACAAGGCTATCCAGCTGGACCCTAAGTTTGCCGACGCTTATTTCAACCGCGGATTGACCCATATATTCCTGGGCAATAACAAACAAGGTATACAAGACCTGAGCAAGGCGGGCGAACTGGGACTGTTTTCGGCCTACAATATCATTAAACGCTTTACGGAACGAAAAGAATAACATTTTTTTGCTAAAAAGAGGGTTAGTCAAAAAGATTTCGTTATTTTTGCATCCTCTATAAATAAAGGACATAAATAGAAGATTATGATAAAGATAACATTTCCCGACGGCTCCGTTCGTGAATACAACGAAGGAGTTACCGGTCTGCAAATAGCAGAAAGTATCAGTTCGCGGCTGGCACAAGAAGTCTTGGCTTGCGGCGTGAACGGTGAGACGATTGATTTGTCGCGCCCCATCGATGAAGATGCGAACTTCGTTCTTTATAAATGGGAAGACGAACAGGGCAAGCATGCTTTTTGGCACACAAGCGCCCACTTGCTGGCAGAGGCATTGCAGGAATTGTATCCCGGCATTCAGTTCGGCATCGGTCCGGCCATTGAAAACGGATTCTATTATGATGTAGATCCGGGCGAGGCGGTCATCAAGGAGTCCGACCTGTCGGCCATTGAATCCAAGATGGCAGAGCTGGCCGCAAAGAAAGAAATGCTGGTGCGTCAAAGCATAGCAAAGGAAGACGCATTGGCGAAATTCGGCGAAAGAGGGGAAACATATAAGTGCGAATTGATCGCCGAGCTGGAAGACGGCCACATCACTACTTATACGCAAGGTGCATTTACCGACCTTTGTCGTGGCCCTCATTTGGTATCTACAGCTCCCATCAAGGCGATAAAGCTGCTTTCGGTGGCCGGCGCCTACTGGAGAGGACAGGAAGACCGCAAGCAGATGACACGTATCTACGGCATTACTTTCCCGAAAAAGAAAATGCTGGATGAATATATGGTCATGCTGGAAGAAGCCAAGAAACGCGACCATCGCAAGATAGGCAAGGAAATGGATCTGTTCATGTTTACCGACATGGTGGGCAAGGGACTCCCCATGTGGCTGCCGAAAGGAACCGCCTTGCGTATTCGCTTGCAGGATTTTCTGCGCCGCATCCAGGCCCGTTATGATTATCAGGAGGTGATGTGTCCGCCTATTGGAAACAAGAACCTGTACATCACTTCAGGCCACTATGCCAAATATGGAAAAGACTCGTTCCAGCCCATCCATACGCCCGAAGAAGGAGAGGAGTATTTCTTGAAGCCGATGAACTGTCCTCACCACTGTATGATTTATAAGAATTCGCCGCGCTCGTATAAAGACCTGCCGTTGCGTATAGCAGAATTCGGAACCGTGAGCCGTTACGAACAGAGCGGCGAGCTGCACGGACTGACCCGTGTGCGCAGCTTTACTCAAGACGATGCCCATTTGTTCTGCCGTCCCGACCAGGTGAAGGAAGAATTCCTTCGGGTGATGGACATCATCAACATTGTGTTCAAGTCGATGAATTTCGAAAATGTGGAAGCACAGATTTCACTTCGTGATAAAGAAAACCGCGAGAAATACATCGGTAGCGACGAAAACTGGGAGAGAGCCGAACAGGCCATTATCGAGGCTTGCCAGGAAAAGGGGCTGACGGCCAAAGTGGAATATGGCGAAGCAGCCTTCTATGGTCCTAAACTGGACTTCATGGTGAAAGATGCCATTGGCCGCCGTTGGCAGTTGGGAACCATTCAGGTGGACTATAACCTGCCCGAACGCTTCCAGTTGGAATACATGGGATCGGACAACCAGAAACACCGTCCGGTGATGATCCATCGTGCGCCTTTCGGGTCGATGGAACGTTTTGTAGCTGTGCTGATAGAGCATACGGCCGGTAAATTCCCGTTGTGGCTCACCCCCGACCAGGTGGCCGTGCTGCCTATTTCGGAGAAATTCAATGAATATGCCGAAAAGGTGAAAGCCGAACTCAGAAAGTACGACGTGCGCGCCATAGTGGACGACCGGAACGAGAAAATAGGCCGCAAGATACGTGACAACGAAATGAAGCGTATCCCCTACATGCTCATTGTAGGCGAAAAAGAAGCCGAAAACGGCCAAGTGGCAGTCCGTAAGCAAGGCGAAGGCGACAAAGGAACCATGAAAATAGAAGATTTCGGAAAAAATCTTGCCGAAGAAGTTTCTAATATGATAAATAAATGGTAAATTTGCAGCCGCTTGCAAAAGATCATATAGTATAAACCTTTTATGCTCTTTTGCGTTTGAAGATAAAGGAATATTAATTAAATAAGAAGAAACAAACAGAACTAAAAGTTTTTTAATGAAGAATGACACTTTAAAAGGGCAACATCGAATCAATGAACAGATTCGCGCCAAAGAAGTCCGCATAGTGGGCGATGATATGGAACCGGCAGTTTATCCGATAGCTCAAGCCTTGAAGATGGCTGAAGATCGCGAAGCCGACCTAGTTGAAATTTCACCCAATGCCGCTCCTCCTGTTTGTAGAATCATTGAATATTCTAAATTTCTTTATCAGCTAAAGAAACGTCAAAAGGAGCAAAAGGCCAAGCAGGTCAAAGTGAATGTGAAGGAAATCCGTTTCGGACCTCAGACTGATGACCATGATTACAACTTCAAGTTGAAGCATGCCGTGGGATTTTTGCAGGACGGAGACAAAGTAAAAGCATACGTGTTTTTCAAAGGACGTTCCATCCTGTTCAAGGAACAAGGCGAAGTGTTGCTGCTTCGTTTTGCCAATGACCTGGAGCAATATGCCAAGGTAGAGCAGATGCCTTTGCTGGAAGGCAAGCGGATGACCATCTGTCTGGCTCCGAAGAAAGCAGGCGCCTCGAAGAAAAACGATGCGGATGCGGCCAAGAAGGAGGCCTTGAAAAAGGCGGCGGAAGCAAAATGAGAAAAAGGAGAGTGCGTAACGCGCCGGTATAGTGCGTTACCACTATTTTGAATAATAATTTAAAATAAAAACAAGATGCCAAAGATCAAAACTAACTCCGGTTCTAAAAAAAGATTCGCTCTTACCGGAACAGGTAAAATCAAGAGAAAGCACGCTTTTCATAGTCATATCCTGACTAAGAAAACTAAGAAGCAAAAAAGAAACCTTGTACATTCGGGATTGGTAGCTAATGCTAACCTCGATCAGGTGAAGGAACTTCTTTGCATGAAGTAATCTTAGAAAACAGTAAAAGCGTAAACGTATTATTTCAAAGTATTAACCGAATGTCTTTAGCTTTAAGTTCATTGTGTAAAACCAATGGCGCTAACATTCAAAAAGAATTAAAACTATGCCAAGATCAGTAAATCATGTTGCTTCTAGAGCAAGAAGAAAGAAAATTTTAGGTCTTACCAAAGGTTATTTTGGTGCAAGAAAGAACGTATGGACTGTAGCCAAAAATACTTGGGAAAAAGGATTGACCTACGCATATCGTGACCGTAAGAACAAGAAACGTAATTTCCGTGCATTGTGGATTCAGCGTATCAACGCAGCTGCTCGTCTGGAAGGAATGTCTTATTCTAAATTGATGGGTGCATTGCACAAGGCAGGTATCGAAATTAATCGTAAGGTATTGGCTGATTTGGCCATGAACCATCCGGAAGCATTCAAGGCTGTTGTTGCCAAGGCAAAAGCGGCTTGATTTTTGCTGACGGATTATTTTATCTATTAGGGATTTATTTGAACGTGGGCAATTCCTTTGTGATAAAGGGATTGCCTTTTTTGTATGTGCAGGCCAAGCGGAGCTAAAGAAAATGTGCCGGACACAACGGACAGAACGACAGGCGATTATCGGGATAGTTGCTATTTTTAACAAACAAAATCCTTCATACGCTTGTTTATCTCACAAAAAGCACGTACATTTGTCATACGAAAAGAGATGAAAACAAAGCCGCATTAGTTAGATTGGGAAACTCATCAAACTAATCTGAAATACCGAGACACAGCTTCATCTTCCAATGGCGGGCCACGCCTTCGGGTAGCTTTAAGCCGGTGGATTACAAAGGAGGAGAGCACTCAAAACCTGTCATTCGGAGTTTCATCGCATCACTAATGCGGCTCACCCATAAATGCGATGCCAGATCTGCGGATTGGCATCGCTCTTTTTTTTACTAAAAAGCGATAAGGATATGATTTTTTATTTTTCGGGTACAGGCAATTCGGCCTGGGTGGCACGCCGGCTGGCAGAGGGGCAACATGAGCCATTGTTGTCCATTGCCGCCGAAATGGATAAAAGCGGGGAATACAAACTGAAGGAAGGAGAAAAAGTGGGGTTTGTCTTTCCGGTTTATGCCTGGGGGCCGCCGCCCATTGTCGTGCGTTTTATACGCCGGATGAAGACGGACAAAAGGCCGGATTACCTTTTCTTTGTTTGCACCTGTGGCGACGATACGGGCCGCACTGCGCAGGTGTTTTCTTCGGCGGTGGCGCAAAAGGGATGGCAGTGTGCGGCCGGCTATTCGGTCACCATGCCAAACACGTATGTGTCCTTGCCCGGTTTCGATGTCGATTCCTGCGATGTGGAGTCGCTGAAGGTGCAGAATGCCGTGGCCCGGGTGCGTTACATCAACGAAGAGATAGCATCGGGGGTGCGGATGAAACATTTCAGTTGCCACGAGGGGGCGTTTCCTTTTGTCAAGTCGTATGTGTTGCGTCCGCTTTTCCATGCTTTGCTGATGTCTCCCAAGCCTTTTTGCGCCACCGGGGCTTGTGTGGCTTGCAAGAAATGCGAGGAAGCCTGTCCGGTGGGCAATATAAAAGTGGAGGGCCGCCCCGTCTGGGGCGATCGCTGCACCCAGTGTCTGGCCTGTTACCATGTTTGTCCGGTGCATGCCGTGAGGTATGGAAAGATGACCGCGTCAAAAGGGCAGTACAAAGGCCGCCTGCTGAAGGACTAGCGGCCGCCTGCTGAAAAAGACCGGCTGCCTGCTGAAAGGGACCGGCCGGTTTATTTTATCTTCCGTCGGTCCAGGGCCTGCTGATAGCGGCGCGCGTTTGCCATGTGTTCCGACAGGGTGGCGGCAAAGTTGTGGGTGCCCGAGAAATCCTCCTTTGCACACATATAGATGTAGTTGTGCCTTGCGTGGTTCAGCACGCTTTCCAGCCCTTGGATGGAGGCTATGCGGATGGGTCCCGGAGGAAGTCCCCGATGCTTGTAGGTGTTATAGGGCGAATCCACTTCGAGGTGTTTCAGCAGGATGCGTTTCAGTCCGAAGTCCTGTAGTCCGAATTTCACGGTCGGGTCGGCTTGCAGCAGCATGCCTTTGTTCAGCCGGTTGATATAGAGGCCCGCCACCATCGGTTTCTCGGCCCCGTTGGCCGTTTCCTCGTCCACTATAGCGGCCAGTGTGGCCACTTCCTCGGGGGTGAGCCCGATGCTTTTCGCCTTTTCCATCCTTGTGTGGTTCCAAAATGCCGCATGCTCTTTCTTCATCCGTTTCATCAGTTCGTCGGCGCTCATGTTCCAATACACTTCGTAGGTGTTGGGGATGAAAAGCGCAGGCAGTGTCTCTTTCGAGTATCCCATCTGCGCGCAATAGGCGCTGTCTTCTGTCAGGCGGGCAATCTCCGTCGAGTCTATCATGAGCTGCCGTGCCACGGCGCGTACCAGCCTGTCCATCGTGCGCACGCCGGGCACGGTCAGGTTGACAGGCGTCTGGTATCCTCGCGAAACTCTTCTGAACAGGTGTCGCATGTTGTCGGACGGATGGATGGCATAGCGTCCGGTGCGTATGTTGTCGTCGTATTTTTCGCGTTTGGCCAGGTATTGAAAGCCGAACATGCTTTTGGGGTGTCCGTTGTCGGCTATTTTGCGGCACACGGAGTCGGCGTTGTCGTCTCTGTCTATATAGATATAGGTGGTTTTCGGGAGTTGGAACAGGGGCGAAAAAAAGTAATAATATATGCTTCCGGCTGCTCCTGCTCCGGCCAGTGCCATGACCAGGATGCCTGTCCACAGCAGGGTATGTTTCTTCTTGTTCATTGTGGTTGTCGGTATTTTCTCGAGGTGTAAATATAATCGGGTGTAAATAGATGAAAGCGTCCGTGTGCGGCGTTATTGCGGCAGTTCGCGCGTAAGTTCCGCTTCGATACGGTTTTCTATCTCGTCGGGCAGGGCGGGGAAGAAGTCGATGCCGGTTCTCTTTTCCACGCTGTCCACCGTCACCATGTAGCTTTTCAGCGGCCTTGTTCCGGCGGCGTTCGGAAAGATGAATCCCAGTGCCTGCGGGTTCTCCTTTTGGTTTATCAGTATCACCTTGTAGAAGGCGTGTGGCACCGCCACCTTGTTGTTTCCTATCCGTTTGGGCTGTTTGTTGTCGTAGATGGGTCCGCACACTATGTATACGGCTCCGTATTTCCGTGCCCATTGGCGCGACTGCTCTTCCAGGTCGTTCCAGTCTCCCCGGTTCAGGTTCGGGTTTTGCGGGCAGATGTTGCTCAGATAGAACGACTCCTCCATGGCCTGCCGGCTCCATTTCATGTCGGCTGCGGGTGCCATGTGTCCCCGGTCGTATCCGGAGCGGGTATAGTCTTGGGTGTATGCCTTGGCTCCCTTCACGTCCGGATCGGGCACAAACTTGTCGGTCCGTTCCTCTGTTCCCTTTGTCTCCTTGCGCGTCAGTTCCCACGCCACCCATTGCGGGGTTTTGTAGTCGGCGTTGTAGGATAGGGTGTAGCCTTTGCGTTTCAGTATCTGCCCACCTGTGCTCGATTGCATGATGGGGATTTCCAGCGCGCCGCCTGTTTTCGCGGTTTTTCCTTCGGTGTCCTTCGCGGTAGCTTTTCCTTCGGTGGTGGTTTTCCTTCCGCCTGGTTCATTGTCAGTCAGGTGAGTTTTGTAGACCAGCAGCCCCAATAATGCCAGGATAATGAGGGTAGGCAGGGAGTTCTTTTGTTTTTTCTTTTTCTTTGTGCCCATATTTGTTCTGTTTTCGGGGTGCAAAGATAGAATAAAATATAAAAAAACATTATCTTTGTCCGTGATATAGCTGCATTTTCTGATAAAATCGGCAGGCTATGCTTACTAATTAAACCTATTATATATGAAAAAGAACCGATTATCATTAGCTTTCCTGAGCTTGCTGCTGGCGGCTTCCCCCTTGCAGGCGCAGGATGCATCGCAGAGTGAGACAACCGAGCAGAAAACCAAGAGGATGGAATGGTTTTCGCAAGCCAAGCTGGGCATTTTCATCCATTGGGGCATCTATTCAGTCAGAGGAGTGTCCGAGAGCTGGTCGTTCTTCAACAACTATCTGCCCTACGACGAGTATATGGAGCAGAAGGAGGGCTTCACCGCCTCGAACTACGACCCCAAGGAATGGGTGAACCTGATAAAGGAGAGTGGGGCACGATATACGGTGCTCACCACCAAGCATCATGACGGAGTGGCGCTGTGGGACACCAAGGTGGGCGACCTCAGCGTGGTGAAGAGCACCCCCGCGGGGCGCGACCTGCTGGCCCCCTTTGTGAAGGAGGTGAGAGAGCAGGGACTGAAACTGGGATTCTACTATTCCCTGCTGGACTGGTCGCATCCCGACTATCCTAACATGACCCGCACGCAGGTGCGCTATCAGAACGACCCCGAGCGCTGGGCACGCTTCTGCAAGTTCAATTTCGGACAGCTGGCCGAGCTGAACAAGACCTGGAAGCCCGATCTGTACTGGTTCGACGGCGACTGGGAGCAGAGCGCGGAGGCATGGGACTCGAAGGGAATCGTGAAGCTGCTGCGCTCGGACAACAAGAATGTCATCATCAACTCGCGCATACAGGGATATGGCGACTATGCCACGCCCGAGCAGGGGGTGCCCGTGGTGCGTCCGCGCGACACTTATTGGGAGCTGTGCATGACCATGAACGACTCGTGGGGATATCAGCACACCGACAGCAACTATAAGTCGCCCTTTATCCTGCTCCGCACCTTTGTGGACTGTCTGAGCATGGGCGGAAACCTGCTGCTCGACATAGGGCCCAAGCAAGACGGAACCATCCCCGAAGAGCAGGTGGCCGTGCTGAAGGAGTTCGGACGATGGACCAAGAAACACAAAGAAGCCATCTACGACACCCGTGCCGGCATTCCTACCGAGCATTTCCAGGGATATTCGGCGCTGAACAAGGCCGGCGACATCCTGTATCTGTATCTGCCCTACAAGCCTAACGGACCGGTGGAGGTGAAAGGGCTGGTGAACAAGGTGAACCGCGTGTGGGTAGTGGGCAACGGAGCCATGCTGAACTACAAGGTGTACAACAAGAACTATTGGAACTCTGTGCCGGGCAACCTTTATATCGACGTCCCCGCGCAGGTGCTCGACGATCAGATCACCGTGCTGGCCGTGTTGCTCGACGGGCCCGTGAAGCTCTATCGCGGCGAAGGACAAGTGCAAGACAATAATTAATCTTAAAACATAAAAAGAAAAGACACAGATGAAAAAAACGGTTTATACACTGCTGCTGCTCGCGGCCGCGTTTCAGGTACAGGCGCAAGGCCTGTTCGAGCAATACGAGCGTTTCCTGACCGAGCCGCGCACCTACGTGTGCTATCGCCCCGAGGGCAAGTTGAAAATAGACGGCAAGCTGGACGAAAGTTCATGGCAGAAGGCTGCTCCCACCGACCCCTTTGTCGACATCAGCGGCGAAGGATTCCCCACGCCCAAGTATCAGACTACAGCCCGCATGCTGTGGGACGACGACTACCTCTATGTGGGCGCGGTGCTCGAAGAAGAGGACATCAAGGCGCGACTCACCCAGCGCGACACCATCATCTATTATGACAACGACTTCGAGGTGTTTATCGACCCCGACGGCGACGGACACCAGTATTTCGAGATAGAGACCAATGCGCGCGGCGTCATTTTCGACCTGATGCTGGACCGTCCTTACCGCTCGGGAGGAAGCTTCATGGTGCAGTGGGACTGCCCCGGGCTGAAGACGGCCATCCATCATGCTGGCACCCTGAACAAGTCGAAGGACACGGACAAATACTGGAGTGTGGAAATGGCCATCCCCCGCGGGGCGCTGACCATGAACTTCGACAATCCGCTGAAGGCCGGAAACACCTGGCGCATCAACTTCTCGCGCGTGCAGTGGCTCAAGGAGAAGGGACCCGAGGAAAACTGGGTGTGGAGCCCCACTGGAAAGATAGACATGCACATGCCCGACCGCTGGGGATATCTGCATTTGGTGGACAAGACCGTGGGTACTTCGCAAGACGACGAGATGGTGTATCCCCACAACCGCGCGGCATACAAGCTGCTGTGGGCCATGTTCTACGCCCAGCAAGACCAGTATGCCCGTCAGCATAGCTACCTGCGCGACACGAAGCAGTTTGCCGGACTGACCGACACCGAGCTGAACTCGCTCCCCGCCGGTGCGCGGGTGGACATGGAGGCCACCCAGAACACCTATCTGATGTGGATAGAGCTGCCTGCCGAAGGCGTACGCTATGTGATAAACCACGAAGGGCGATTCCGCACCGAGAAGATTTAAATCTCACCGAACTCGCGCACCGCGTCGAAACACGGGCAGGCCTTCTGCGGATTCAGGTCGCGGTGGCCCACTATCAGCGCCCGCGGCGCCACGCTCCGCAGCTCGCCCAGCAATGCCTTCATTGCCGCCTTCTGCGGAGCCGTGCGCGTGTCGCAGGGCCGTCCGTCGGCCGACAGGCCCCCTTCGTAGCAGATGCCTACGGAGTGGGCGTTGTGGTTCTTGCAGTGGGCCCCCGTCTGCTCCAGCGGGCGTCCGCGCCACACCCTGCCGTTGCGCGTGATGTAAAAATGATAGCCTATGTCCTTGAAACGCCGGTGGCGGATGTGGTCTTGGCGGCAGGCCTCGAAATCCAGGTTCCGCCCCTCGGGGGTGGCGGAACAATGGATAATGATCAGTGTGATTCGTCGCATGACACAGAAGGGTGGGGGCTAGATGCAACTTTGTATGCCGATGGCGCCGCCTATGGCGGTGGCCACCGCGATGATTACTTTCAGGATGATGCTCCAGTAGGACTGTCTGTTCTTGTTGCTCATGGTGTGTCTCATGTTTTTTCCTTTTTTTTAATGATTACGCATTGGGATTCTCTTCGGTAGCGGGAGTGCCCAGCAGGTCGGGCACCGTCTTGCCTTCCTTTTCGGCGCGCAGTGCGGCGCTCTGTGCCTTGCGGCTGGCTACGGGCTGAAACTCCAGTCCGGCGAAGATCGACTTCAGGTCCTCGCCCGGGATGTACTGTATGTTCACTTTCTTGATGTTGGTCGAGGTGAATTCGGCCAGCGTGTTGGTGCCCTCGCTGACAATCTGGAGGCGGAACTTGCCCAGTTCGCCGAAGTCCACCTGCTTGCCTTCCTGAAGGGCTTCCAGCAGGTTTTCGACGGTGGCGGTGAGCACGGCCACCACGTCGGCGCGGCTCACGGTGGTTTGCGAGGCCACGCGCCGGCTGAGTTGTTTCAACGAGAGTTCGCCGTTGATCTGTGCCGTGGCATAGGCTTTGGGGGCTGCTTCCTTGTCTTGCGGGTTGGGTCGCAATGCGACACTGTAGTTTAATGCCATAGTGATAATTGTTTTTTAAAAGGGTTAATACTGATTTCGAACACTGCAAAGATAGCTCTCGGCGGGTGGCGGAATGTGGATGCCGATAAAGGGGGATGAACGGCGAGTACACATTGTGACAGAACGTGACGGGGGGTGAATTAAAGGGCGTGGAATGCTTGTTTGTGTGGTAGTTTTTCGTTATATTTGCATGGATAAGTAACACGATAAAATGCAGAAGATATGGAGCAGAAAAGAATGGTTTTGGAAGAATGGCCTGTGAAGCCTTATTACAAACGCGATCTGGCTGTGGCCTACGCCCCCGACATTACTCCCGTGGCGGCGTTGAACCGGCTGGCTGTCTGGATTCGTCACAACCGCACGTTGTGGCAGGCGTTGCTCGACACGGGGTATACCAACCGCCAGCGGATGTTTACTTCGGCGCAGACCGAGTTGATTTTCCTTCATCTGGGCCGTCCGTAGGAGCGGCGCGGCGGTGGGTGCGGCGGCCTTGCGTGTCCGCATGTATCGGGCCTGTGCGCCGCATGTTTCGGATTTACGCGTACGTATGTGCGGCCTCGCGCGTACGTATGTATAGGCTTGCGCGTACGTATGTGTGGCCTTGCGCATACGTATGTGTAGGCCTGCACGCTTTCCCTCTCTCCCTTTGCTTTCCTGTGTGTAGGGGGGAGGGAGAGAGGGTCAGAGGGTCAAGAGGGGGTCGGCCCCTTTTTTCTCACGCGCGTGTGCGTGTAGGTTCGTGTCGGGCTATTTCTTCCGATAGGTTCCCTTGCCGTCCATGTTTCTCAGCGCGCCCTGCTTGGTGAGTCGCTTTATCCAGGTGAGCACGGTGCCTTTGGGTATGCCCCTTGCCTGCGCTTTTTCGAGCAGTTCTTGCCGGGTGAACTCGTTGCCCACGCTGGCAAACAGCATGTCCTTGTCGGCCGTGCTTCGGCTCTTCACGGTGGTGGGGGTCAGGAACGACAGGATGTGGGTGGCGTGCAGATAGAGCGGCTCCACCAGGTCGAGCACGGCTTGAAAGTCGACGTCGGTTATCATCATGTACCATCGCTGCACGATGTGGTCCTTCAGGTTGTCCGAGGGGATGTCGGGGGCGGGCTTCACCAGCGAGCTGTCTTCCAGGCTCCGCAGGAGGGCCACTACCGACATCATGCGGCAGGTGTTCACGGCCAGTCGCACCACCGAGCTGCTCATTTCGTCGCCGTTCACCGTGCTCGAGCGGTGAAACAGCCGGCTGAACGTGCGGTTGAATCGTTTTTTCTGTTCCTTGGTCAGCTTCAGGGTGAACACTCCTTGCAGGGTTAGTTCCTCCAGGGTGGTCTTCCATTGGCGGCCCATGCGCCGGAAGGCTTCGTCCACGTCGGTCTCTTCTTCGTCAAACTGGTCGGCCCATTGGGTGATGCGTGGCATGTAGTAGAACAGCTGTCGCGAGAAGAGCCCGTTTTCGGCCGTGGGTATGAGGGGCTTCACCTGGGCGGGTGTGCCCGACAGGAGCACGGAGAGGTAGCTGCGCGACACTTCGCGGTATTCGCGGTCGGTGCGCCGGTTGTACGACAGGCGGTCGTGGTCGAACGCCTTGCGCAGCGTGTCGCTCCAGTGTCCGTATTCGGTTCCTATGGCTGCCGATACGGTGTCGGCCTCGCTTTCGCAGATGATTCCGGTGCCGTCGTTGTCCATGATGTTTTGCAGGATTCCCGTTCCGGTGTTGTTGCCCGATATGAGGAACATGCGGTTTGGGGGCGGCACGGGTGCTTCTCGGCTTTTTCGTTCGCGGCCCATCGAGTCGTATTCCGCCTTTTCGCGGCGGTATGCCTTCATGGCTTCTTTCACTTCGCCGCGTATCTTGTCGTGTATGGGCTCTACGAGAAGCCTCACCCATGTGAGCGCGCCTTTTCCCGAGGCCGAGGGTGCCACCACGAAGGTTTGCATGCAGGGTGCCTGCCACTTGCGGCTGTACTGACATCTGACCACGCGTGCCAGCGACGATCCCAGCACGGTGAAGGCTCCCAGCAGCAGCACGTCGCGCTGTTCGTCGGTCTTGCCATACGAGATGATCTGTTCCAGCAGGTCGGGCCAGGCGTGGCCGTGTCCGAAGGGGGGCAGGGGCGAGTAGGGGTCGGTGCGTTCGGCCGCGGGTTCGGGTTCGTTGTCGTCGTCGTCGTGGGTGTTATTGCCGTCGGTGTCGGTTTCCACCTTATTATATCGCGCGTGCGTGTGTGAGGCAAAGGGGGGTTGACCCTCCCGGCCCTTTGACCCTTCGTCGGGTGTGGTGTGTGTGGTCACTCCGCATTGCTTGGCCAGGTGGAATGCGGTGGCCAGGTGTATGCTTTTGTGCTTGTTGCGCAGCGCGTTTGTGAACAGCTTTTGTGCGTTTTGCTCGTTATACTTGGCCGAGAGCGAGCAGAGCGCCAGAAAGTCGGCGCGTCCTGCTTCGCCGCAGTCGTTTGCGATGGCGAAGGCCAGTTGCACATATTCGGTGTAGGTGGGGGCGATGTCGGCGCCTGCCCGGCGGACGGCCTCGGTCAGACACCGCAGGTCGTCCAATGTAGTATTGAAGTTCATACTGTCGTTTTTTTTTTCATTCAAAAAAATGTGTGTTCTCATGTTTTTCTTTCTCTCTGCTCCTACAGCCGTATCAGTGCCCGGCTGTCGTTCGACAGGAAGCAGGCTCGCGCCGGGTCTTTCCCCGACGGGTCCACGCCCTTGTCGTCGCGGCTTTCGGCCTGTGGGGTGTACACCGCCTGTATGTAGTTCATGGCCCAGTAGGTGTTTTCGGCGGCGTTTTGCGCGGGGTCGGTGGCGCATGTGCCGCCATAGGGCACAAAGGCCTTCACTCCGCGTCCGCCGGGGCTGGTGAATACCAGTGCGGGTGTCAGTAGGGGGTCGTCGAACAGTTGTCTTTTCAGTCTTTCGGCCTCTTCCTGCGAGTCCAGGTGGTCAATGTCCACCACCACCAGCCCCGAAGGTGCTATCAGCTTGTCGCTTCGCCGATAGGAAAACACGCCGCACGGGGTGACATAGGGCAGGGTGTGCTGCTTCAGCATGCGATATTTTTTTTCGTCTCCCTCTTCCGCCGCCTGTCGCACGGCCCGGGTGAGCGTCTTGAGCCGCTCGTTTCGCGTAATGAGTTGATATACTTCTTGCAAGCCTATGCTTAGCAGGGGCTTCAAGGTGGGTGGCCGGACTGTTCGTCCGCTGGCATTGTCCTTTACCGGCGATATGGGCGGCATGAACAGTGACATTTTGATTTGGTTCATATTTTTATTTTTTGTAGTTTTGCGCTCCTTCCGCGTGTGTCGCGGGGGTATCGCTTTGGTATTGTCACAAAGTTCGATATAATTACTGAGAAAACCGTGTTCCTGTCCTGAATGGGGACACATAAATGATAATTATAAATTAAAAGAATGATTATGAATTCTATGAAACATTCAAATCCCATTATTCGGAACTGCCGTTTGGCGGCCGAGGTGGTAAGGCGTTTGGACGGATTGAAGCTGCACAGACGCGAGTTGGAGCGTAAGCTCCATGTGGCTAACGGTTTTTTTACCAAAGCCTAAGAGGGCAGATGCAACATGACGCTTCTGTTGTTTTTCGAGGTGAAGGACATCATCGAGGAGCAATACGAGAAGCAGATAAATTATTATAAATATGCCAATCCGCCGCTGGCCGCCCGGGCCGAGCGCGAGTTGAAGGACTGGAAGAAGAAAGTGAGCGAGATCATGGGACTCGACTGACTTTTTTCCCAAGGCGAGGGGAGTCGAGGTGTTTCCCTTCGCTTTTTCTTTTTTTATGTGTGCCGAGGGGGGTGCGTGATGTGCCCGAAGGCTTTGCGGCCATGGCTCCCTATGTGGGAAAAGGGGGTGGACGGGTGTGGGGTATGGGTGGCTTGTGCCCTAAGGTTCGAACGGTGGGGGGATAAAAGCGAAAAGAGCGCTGACCCACTCAGCACTCTTTTCAGGAGCCGAAACCGGGACTCGAACCCGGGACCTATTCATTACGAATGAATTGCTCTACCGGCTGAGCTATTTCGGCGTTCCGATTTTAAAATTTGACAGTCATTGAAAATTGTGTCGCAAAGGTATGCTTTTCCGTTGAAATAACAAAATGAAAAGGCATATAATTTTGTCGGCTATATGCTTTTTATGGCCATTTTCCTATGAATGAGGCTGTTGGGGCGCACCCCTTCGCGGGTTGCACCTTTTGCAGGTGGTGTCCTTCATGGTGCGCCCCCTTCGCGGTGCGCCCGTGTGCATATTGTTTGTGCATTTTTCGGGGATTTGTGCCCGTCTAAACCGCCGCGTCTTTCATATTCCGGCTTCTTGCCGCCCTAAACTTTCAAATTGCAACGCGCTGCCGCCCGTTTTCTTAAACTTTGTAATACTTGCATATTTATTTTATAATTGGATGAAATATTTCTTTTCGATTTAAAATATTTATTTTTGCCGTCTTTTATCTGTTATTTTATGCTTTTCGGTTGCATTTATGTCAATCCTGCTTTGTATCTTTGCACCCAAAATCGGGGGGCTACCCTTTCCGGAGGGGGCAAGAGCAACGCATCGAACAAGAACCTATTATATAAAAAAAAGAATGGAACCGTTAAAGCATGAATGTGGAGTGGCCATGATACGGCTGCTGAAACCACTGGAGTATTATCAGGAAAAGTATGGCACCTGGATGTATGGCTTGAACAAGCTGTATCTGCTGATGGAAAAACAACACAATCGCGGACAGGAAGGTGCGGGGCTGGCCTGTGTCAAGCTGGAGGCCAATCCAGGCGAAGAATACATGTTTCGCGAAAGGGCTTTGGGAGCAGGAGCCATAACCGAGATATTTGCCACGGTGCAGAGCCATTTCAAGGACCTGCCGGCCCACCTGCTGCACGACGCCGGCCATGCCAAGCGGTGCCTTCCCTTTGCCGGCGAGGTGTATATGGGCCATCTGCGTTATTCCACCACCGGAAAAAGCGGCATCTCCTATGTACATCCCTTCCTGCGCCGCAACAACTGGCGCGCCAAGAACCTGGCGCTGTGCGGCAACTTCAATATGACCAACGTGGACGAGATTTTTGACTGCATCACCGCCCACGGGCAGCATCCGCGCAAGTATGCCGACACCTACATCATGCTCGAGCAGGTGGGCCACCGCCTGGACCGCGAGGTGGAACGCCTGTATGCCGAGTGCCGCCACGAGGGCCTGGAGGGGATGGACATCACCCACGCCATAGAAGACCGCATAGACCTGGGCAATGTGCTACGCACCTCGAGCAAGGACTGGGACGGAGGATACGTGATATGCGGCATGACGGGCAGCGGCGAGTCGTTTGCCGTGCGCGACCCTTGGGGAATACGCCCCGCATTTTGGTATATGGACGATGAAATCATGGTGCTGGCCTCCGAGCGACCCGTCATCCAGACCGCCCTGAACGTGCCCGCACAGCGCATCAACGAATTGCAGCCCGGCCAGGCCCTCCTGATGAGCAAGGCCGGCCGAATGCGCCTGGTGCAGATAAACCGGCCGAAGCCGAAAAAGGCATGCTCCTTCGAGCGCATCTATTTCAGCCGCGGGAGCGACGCCGACATCTATAAGGAAAGAAAACTGCTGGGCAAGAAACTCGTAGGCCCCATTCTCGAGGCCATAGGCCACGACGTGGAGCACACTGTGTTCTCCTTTATCCCAAACACGGCCGAGGTGGCATTCTACGGCATGCTGGAGGGACTTGACAATTACCTGAACGAGCTGAAGGTGAAAAAAATAGAGGCATTGGGGCATTGCCCCGACCACGACGAGCTGGAGAAAATACTGTCGTGGCGCATACGGAGCGAGAAGGTGGCCATAAAAGATATCAAGCTGCGCACCTTCATTGCCGAAGGAAACAGCCGCAACGACCTGGCGGCACATGTGTACGACATCACTTACGGAAGCCTTGTGCCCCATGTGGACAATCTGGTGATCATCGACGACAGCATCGTCAGGGGAACCACCCTGCGACAGAGCATCATCGGCATCCTGGACCGCCTCCATCCCAAGAAGATAGTCATCGTATCCTCCTCGCCCCAGGTGCGCTATCCCGATTATTATGGCATCGACATGGCCGGCATGGACCAGTTCATAGCTTTCCGGGCCGCCGTATGCCTGCTGAAGGAACGCGACATGAAAGACGTCATAGCACGCGCCTACCACAAGGCCAAAGCACAGGCAGGCCTGCCCAAAGAACGGATGGTGAACTATGTGAAAGAAATATACGCCCCCTTTACCGACCGCGAAATAGCCGCCAAAATGGTGGAACTGCTCACCCCCAAGGGCACACGGGCACGGGTGGAGATTGTCTATCAGACACTGGAAGGACTGCACGAGGCATGTCCCCATCATGCCGGCGACTGGTATTTCAGCGGCGACTATCCCACTCCGGGCGGAGTGAGTCAGGTGAACCGGGCATTCATCGACTATATAGAAAAGCTATACCAATTCTGACAAACATTCAACGATAGAATACAGATGAGAAACGTAACATTGATCCTCGACGACGGGAGCCGATTCTCGGGAAAGTCGTTCGGTTATGAAAGACCGGTGGCCGGCGAAGTGGTGTTCAACACCGCAATGACCGGCTACCCTGAAAGTTTGACAGACCCTTCATACGCAGGGCAGATGATGACTTTCACCTATCCGCTGGTGGGCAACTACGGAGTGCCGCCCTTTACCTTCGGGCCCGACACCCTGCCCGAGTTCATGGAAAGCGAGCGCATACATGCCGAAGCAATCATCGTAAGCGACTACAGCCCCGAATACAGCCACTGGAATGCCACCGAAAGCCTGGCACAATGGTTGAAACGCGAACATGTGACGGGCATTACGGGCATCGACACCCGAAGACTCACCAAGGTGCTGCGCGAACACGGGGTGATGATGGGAAAAATAATGTTCGACGACGAGCCCCACAAGGTGCCCGAAGCCGAATACGAGGGCATAAACTATGTGGACCGGGTGTCGTGCAAGGAACCGGTGCGATACAACGAAGGAAAAGGCAAGAAGAAAGTGCTGCTGGTGGACTGCGGGGTGAAGGCCAACATCATCCGCTGCCTGCTGAAGCGCGACGTGGAGGTGATACGCGTACCCTGGAACTACGACTTCACCGCCATGGACTACGACGGGCTCTTCATCTCGAACGGACCCGGCGACCCCGACACATGCAACGAGGCGGTGCACCACATCCGCCGCGCCATGGGCATGAGCGACAGGCCCATATTCGGCATCTGCATGGGAAACCAGCTGCTGGCCAAGGCAGGAGGAGCCACCGTCTATAAACTGAAATACGGACACCGCAGCCACAATCAGCCGGTGCGCATGGCAGGCACCGAGCGGTGCTTCATCACCAGCCAGAACCACGGCTATGCAGTGGACAGCCGCACGCTGGGCGCCGACTGGGAACCGCTGTTTGTCAACATGAACGACGGATCAAACGAAGGCATCCGGCACAAGTCGAAACCATGGTTCTCCGCACAGTTCCACCCCGAAGCCGCTTCGGGACCTACGGATACCGAATTCCTGTTTGACGAGTTTGTGAAATTGCTACGATAAAAAAAACGACAAGTATGAAAGACGAAATAAAAAAAGTATTGCTGCTGGGATCCGGCGCACTCAAGATAGGCGAGGCGGGCGAATTCGACTACTCGGGCTCGCAGGCGCTGAAAGCCCTCAAGGAAGAAGGCATCGAAACGGTGCTCATCAATCCGAACATAGCCACCGTGCAGACCGGCGAAGGAGTGGCCGACCACATCTATTTCCTGCCCGTGACGCCCTACTTCGTAGAAAAGGTGATAGAAAAAGAACGCCCCGACGGAGTGCTCCTGTCTTTTGGCGGACAGACAGCGCTGAACTGCGGAGTGGAGCTCTACCGCGCAGGAGTGTTCGATAAATACAATGTGGCGGTACTGGGCACCCCCGTACAGGCCATCATGGACACCGAAGACCGCGAGCTGTTTGTAGAAAAGCTGAACGAAATAGAGGTGAAGACCATCCGGAGCTGTGCGGTGGACACACTGCAAGACGCCCGCCGCGCCGCCCACGAGCTGGGCTATCCTGTCATCATCCGCGCCGCATACGCCCTGGGAGGACTGGGCTCGGGATTTTGCGACAACCAAGAACAGCTGGACGCACTGGCCGAAAAAGCCTTCTCGTTCTCGCCACAGGTGCTGGTGGAAAAAAGCCTGAAGGGATGGAAGGAAGTGGAATACGAGGTGGTGCGCGACCGCTATGACAACTGCATCACCGTGTGCAACATGGAGAACTTCGACCCCCTGGGCATACACACCGGCGAGTCCATTGTAGTAGCCCCCTCGCAGACGCTCACCAACGCCGAATATCATAAACTGCGCTCACTGGCCATCCGCATCATCCGCCACATAGGCATCGTGGGCGAGTGCAACGTGCAGTATGCCTTCGACCCCGAATCGGAAGACTACCGTGTCATCGAGGTGAACGCCCGCCTGAGCCGCTCGTCGGCCCTGGCCTCCAAGGCCACCGGCTATCCGCTGGCATTCGTGGCCGCCAAGCTGGCACTGGGCTACGGACTGTTCGACCTGAAGAACTCGGTGACCAAGACCACCGGCGCATTCTTCGAACCGGCACTGGACTACGTGGTGTGCAAGATACCCCGCTGGGACCTGGGCAAGTTCCACGGAGTGGAACGCGAGCTGGGATCGTCCATGAAATCGGTGGGCGAGGTGATGGCCATCGGACGCACCTTCGAAGAGGCCATTCAGAAAGGATTGCGCATGATAGGACAGGGAATGCACGGGTTTGTGGAAAACAAGGAACTGGTGATAGACGATGTGGACAAAGCCTTGCGCGAGCCTACCGACAAGCGCATATTCGTCATCAGCAAGGCCATGCGCGCGGGATACACCGTAGACCGCATTCACCACCTGACACGGATAGACAAATGGTTTCTGCAAAAGCTGCAACACATCATGGACACATCCAAGGAGATGCACCGCTGGGGCGAAAGCCGAAGGCCACTGGCCGAAATGCCCCGAGAGCTGCTGCGCCGGGCCAAGGTGCAGGGATTCTCCGACTTCCAGATAGCACGCGCCACAGGATACGAAGGCGACATGGAGGAAGGAGCGCTGAGCGTGCGAAGCTGCCGGATGCAGGCGGGCATACTGCCGGTGGTGAAGCAGATTGACACACTGGCGGCCGAATATCCCGCACAGACCAACTACCTGTATCTGACCTACAGCGGAACGGACAACGACGTGGACTACTCGGGCGACCGGCGCTCCGTAGTGGTGCTGGGATCGGGAGCCTACCGCATCGGGTCGTCGGTGGAGTTCGACTGGTGTGGAGTGCAGGCGTTGCACACCATCCGCAAGGAGGGATACCGCAGTGTCATGATAAACTACAATCCCGAAACGGTGTCCACCGACTACGACGTGTGCGACCGACTCTACTTCGACGAGCTGACCTTTGAGCGCGTGATGGACATCATCGACCTGGAGAACCCCCACGGCGTCATCGTATCTACCGGCGGGCAGATTCCGAACAACCTGGCCCTCCGCCTCGACGCCCGGCAGGTGCGCATCCTGGGCACCGGCGCGCGGAGCATCGACAATGCCGAGGACCGCGACAAGTTCTCGGCCATGCTGGACCGCATCGGGGTGGACCAGCCCGAATGGAGCGCGCTCACCTCGATGGAGGACATACATGCCTTTATCGGACGGGTGGGATTTCCGGTGCTGGTGCGCCCTTCCTACGTGCTGAGCGGGGCAGCCATGAATGTATGCTCCAATCAGGAGGAACTGGAACGTTTCCTGAAGCTGGCCGCCAACGTGTCGAAAAAACACCCCGTGGTGGTGAGTCGCTTCATCGAGCATGCCAAGGAGGTGGAGATGGACGCGGTGGCACAGGACGGCGAGATAGTGGCCTACGCCATCAGCGAGCACATCGAGTATGCCGGCGTGCACTCGGGCGACGCCACCATACAGTTTCCGCCACAGAAGCTGTATGTGGAGACCGTGCGCCGCATCAAGCGCATCTCGCGCCAGATAGCCAGGGAGCTTCACATCTCGGGACCGTTCAACATTCAATACCTGGCCAAGGACAATGACATCAAGGTGATAGAGTGCAACCTTCGCGCTTCGCGCAGCTTCCCCTTTGTGAGCAAGGTGCTGAAGATAAACTTTATCGAGCTGGCCACCCGGGTGATGCTCGGACTGCCCGTGGAGAAACCCGACAAGAACCTCTTCGATTTGGACTATGTGGGCATCAAGGCCAGCCAGTTCTCGTTCAGCCGCCTACAGAAGGCCGATCCCGTGTTGGGCGTGGACATGGTGTCTACAGGCGAGGTGGGATGCATCGGCACCGATACCTCGTGCGCCGTGCTGAAGGCCATGCTCTCCGTGGGCTATCGCATCCCCGAGAAGGGTGTGCTGCTCTCTACGGGCAATGCCAAGCAGAAGGCCGACATGCTGGAGGCCGCACGCATGTTGCACCGCAAGGGATACAGGCTGTATGCCACCGGAGGGTCTTCTCGGTTCCTGTCCGAGAACGGGGTGGAGAACACCCGGGTGTACTGGCCCGGCGAGGAGGGGCATCCGCAGGCGCTCGACATGTTGCACCGCAAGGAGATAGATATGGTAGTGAACATCCCGAAGAACCTGACGGCGGGCGAGCTGGACAACGGCTACAGGATTCGCCGCGCGGCCATCGACCTGAATGTGCCTCTGATTACCAACGCCCGTCTGGCAAGCGCCTTTATCAATGCTTTCTGCACCATGACGGTAGACGATATTGCCATCAAGAGCTGGGCGGAATATAAATAAAATGTATGGATACGAAGAAGCCCGGACACGCAGGCTTTCCTTATCGGGAAGCGGTGTGTGTCCGGGCTTTTCATCGGGTGCTCACGGCCGGGCGTGTTGCTTCATGTCCGGCCGTGGTTGTCCTTTTGTTCAGAATGCTGCCGAGTTCAGTCTCGGGTTCACCACGATGCCGTCTTGCATTTTCAGGTCGAAGGTCAGTTTCTGTTTGGCCTTGAACTTGAGGATGAATAAGTCGGCCGTTCTTGTTGATGTCGCCCAGCTCGGCAAAGTCGAAGAGGCGTTCCACTTCGAATCCTTCTTGGTCGGGGGCACTTACTTCGCCCTTGATGCCTCGGATGGCGAATTCCAGCGGATTCGATTGGGTGGTGGCCTTGAATTCGCTCCAGTCGGAATGGCCGTCTTTGTTCACCGCACGGATGCGGAAGGTGTAGGTGGTTTCGGGTTGCAGCCCTTCGAACAGGAGGGCGGTGTTTCGGATGATGCCGACCGAGTTGTCCTGAAACAGGCGGAATATGTTCTCTCCGTAAAAGTCGATGGTCATTCGTTGGTTGTTGGCGAACAACACTTCGACGGTGGTCGGGTTGATTAGCCTTGCTTCGGTGATGGTCGGACGGCATCCGCCGGGGTAGTTCCCAATGCCAGCGGAAGCGCCAGTGTCAGCATGGCTGCTTTCCTCCATTGGGCGTTGTTCATGTTTCTTTTCATAATAATATGGTTTAAAATTAAGTATTCGTTTTTTTTATATGGGCGTGAAGATAGCTGGTTTCATGGGTATATCCGCATGTTTGTCCCGTAAAGATTATATCAGCTTGAACCGCATACGGAAAATGCCGTCTTGGTAGTCGTGGCTGATGATCTTGAATGTGCCTATCTGGGAGGTGTTTTCCACGTGCTGCCCTATGCAGAGGCATTCGTCGTAATCGCCCACTTTGACAATGCGCACGGTGTCGGAGGCTTCTTCGGGCAGGCGTTTCATGTCAAAGCGGCCGATGGCTTCCGCCTGGGAAATGAATTCCATGGTGATGGGCAGGTTGCGTCGCAACACTTCGTTCACGGTGTTTTCTATTCGTATGATGTCCGCTTCTTCCGGACATGTTTGCAAGGCGAAGTCCAGTTTGCTTTTCTTGCGCTCTATGTGGGCGGATACAGCCCGTCCGCATCCGAAGAGGTTGACCATGGTGCGGTTGACTATATGTTCCGTGGTGTGCATCGGAGGATATTCCTGTTTGTTATGCTTGTTCAGCAGAGAGTCTGAGTCCATTTTTATTCTATATTTAGGGTCCAATTAAAAACGGTTCAAAGATAGGCAAAATAAACGAACCAGCGGATATCTCGGGGGGGTAACTTTTCCTTTACCAGTCCATCCGGACACGCCCGGCTTGTCATCGGAACATGCAGGTTTATACATACGTACGTGTAGGCTCATACATACGTATGTGTAGGCTCATACATACGTACGTGTAGGCTTATACGTACTATCGTATAGTCTGATGCGTTACTAGCTTAATGTTTTTTTATCAAAAGATGAAAAACAAAATTATACAGATGTTTTTGCTGGGGCTATTATCGGCTTGCTCCGGAAATAATAAAAATTCTATTGGAACAATCATTCCTTTAAATTGTGATGTGCATAAAGTAGAAATGTCTCTTGATGAAACTTATTACGATTCCATTATCAGTCACATCTTTCGTAATTCTGAATGAAAGAAACGACATCATGTTTTCTTGTGCCGATAAAATAATAGAGTACAATAACAAATACTATATTTTAGACCAGAGTTCATTACGGACGGTTGTATCCTTTAAAAAAGACGGTACATCTGATACTAAATACGGTCGTGTAGGACAAGGACCGGGAGAATATGTTTTTCCCTGGGATATGGACGTGGATGAAACCGGGGTATATGTGTTGGATACAAATTCAAAAAAAGTTATTCATTATAATGAATCCGGGAATCTTATAGGTGAATGGAAAATTCCTTTCTGGGCAGATGCTATTAAGCGGCTGAAGAATGGTAATTTCATATTCAACACGACACCTGACGGCACACAGACTCCAAGCTTGATTTATACAGATTCATTAATGAATCCAATCCAGCACTCAATGCCTTATCGGGAAAACTATGTGGGAGGATATACAACAGGCGGGATTCTCAGGAACAGCGATTTGGGGTTGTGCTTTTATCGCTCGCCCTCAGATTCCTTGGCTATATTAGATGAAAATGGGCAAGTTCAAACTTTTATTGTTTTTGATTTCTTAAACAAATCGGTTCCTCAAATAGCAAAGACTGACTATATGGCCTTCAGACAGAATGATCGTTCTACTGATTACTTGTATTTTGTCAACAATCCTATTCATGTTGCCGATAGTGTTTGGATAGGGCTTATTGAGGATGGGCACAATCAATATACGATTGCATTTAATCCGTTCAATAATAAATGCGGTGCTAAAAAATTCACAAAAGCCTCTTCTATCTATGATATAATAGAACCGATGTTTTCTGATAGTAAAGGAACGATTGTAAGTCTTATCAGCGGAGAACTGGCAGGCATGTGTAGAGATTATGAGTTACTGCCTGACACTATAATAGATGCATTGAATGATGGAAATAGAGTTTTATTGATTAATAAATTTCATTTTTAGGGTAATGTACAAGCAATAAGCTGCATCGTTTGGGCAAGCAATCGATTTGTTTCAACGATGATGTGGTGGCTTTTAGTTTCCCTTACACAGAGAAGAGAACTGGAAGGAATACTACCGGAGGAACCGCCGTTTCAAAGATTGGAAAGACAAGGAAGGGGTATCCCGGCCAGAGAAGATATACTTCACCGGCCAAGTATAATGGGGTTGTATGGCATGTGTAAACAGAGAATATTATTAACCCGAAATATCTGCTGATCCGAAATGTCCGTTGCCCCCTGACTTCGTCACTTTTTTGAGGTTTTAAAAAATCGCCATTGAATATCAGCTTATTAGCTAAAATATAGGATGATCCAGGGTGACGCAAATCCAATTTTTGCTATCTTTGCAACTGTTTTTTTAAAGCGTGTGATTGTAAAAAAAGAAAAGAGATGGCATTTGAAGCAACAAAGAGAGAATGGGGCGAGCTTTACGCCTTTTTCCGTCTGTTGGCAGACGGGTATGTATATGCGGGTGCGCCTGACGGGAAGAAATGCGAACAGCGGAAGTTGCCAGTGGCGATGGTACAGCGCGAGGAGCATGACGGGACACGCCGTTATATCCTGGAGAATGAAACGGACGTGCATATCTGTGGAGAGAAGATAGATAAACGGATTGCCCGTGAGGATTTTGCGGCTGTAGCGGAACTGGTTCTGGCGGCTGTCAAGGAGAGCCGTGCGAACGATGTGATGTCTCCTGACGGAGTGGAAGAATTCTTGGATGAGGTGGCTATTTATGACTTGGAGGCCAAGACGGATGACCGTACCGACTTCCATGTCGCTTTTTATCAGACGGATGCTCCGTTGGTAGGCTTTTGCGTCCGCTCCCGTTTGGGTAGCATGGTTCCTTTGCTGGACGGAGGGCGTGCGGCCAATTTGAAGTTCGAGCAGGCGGGAGTCAAGTTCGCTACTCCTACCGTGAACAAAATCAATGCCTTTGGCGAGGAAGACGATGTGGTAGGGCGTATGTTGATGATAGAACGTCTGGGCGGCGTGCTGAAATATAATGATGTGGCAGACAAGGTCTTTCGCTGCAATCTCTGCATGATAGACCTTCATTTTCCGCGTATGTTGGGCGAGATGGTACGCGTCATGCACCTGGACGGCATATCCCGGGTAAGCGATTTGACCGAGGCGGTCAAGCAGCTCAATCCGTTGAAGATAAAGGACGAATTGATAAATAAACATGGCTATTATGAATACAAAATGAAGCAGTTCCTCATGGCACTGGCGTTGGGGATGCGGCCGGCCAAACTGTTCAACGGGACGGATACTGCCATATCCGGTTTCTTGTGGGTGGATGGCAACGGCGAAGTGGTTTGTTTCCAGAACTCGGACCGCCAGGCATTTGCCGACTTCTTGTATACCCATACCCGGTTTGAGAAAAGTTCCACAGAGAGGGACAAGTACGGATACTTGGAACGGGAGAATGGAGTGTACTATTTTAAGCTGAACTTGAAAATCGGCCTGCTGAAAAGATGATATGCAATACTTCGATGGCCGGTGAAGTATATCTTACTTGACCGGGTTACCTCTCTGTCAGAACGCCAAATGGTTCTTGTGAAATATCAGATAAGGTATAGCGCATATCAAAAAGAGGGTGTGCCAGGACAAAGACACACCCTCTTTTTTTGTAGCGGCACATGCGCATGCAGGTTGCTGCAAGGTTAGATTTTGAACTTCAATATCTTGCCGCTCATGCCATCCAGTAGTACGGGGGTCGTCTTGTCAGGCATCAACGTCAGTTTCTCCGTGTTGCCGGTCAGCAGTTCGGTTGCTTCGTATTCGCCGGGACGCTGGATGCCCAGGAAGTCGAAGGCATGTTGGGGGATGTTGACTGCCGAGCGTGCGGCGATGGCGTCGAAGTTGACTATCACCAGAATCAGTTCGTCTTCGTGTTTCCTCAGGAAGGCGTATTGCTTGTGCTCGTTGAATACCCATCCGGCCAGGTTGGCGTAGGTCAGGTCGAAGAACAGGCCTTCGCGGATGGCTTTCTCGCTGTTGCAGCAGTTCAGCAGCTTGGTGTAGAATTGTTTCAGCCGTTTTTCCTCGTCGGTCAGCAGTTTGTTGTCGAACTTTCCTCCGTTTCTCCAGCGGCGTATGCTGTCCACGCTCCAGTAGTCGAAGATGGTGGTTCGTCCGTCGCGTCCGCTGAATCCTTCTGTGTCCATGCCGTGTTCTCCCAGTTCCTGTCCGAAGTATATCATGACGGGATTGGTGTTCATGCATGCCGAGACGATCATGGCGGGTATGGCTTTGGCTCCCTGTCCGGCAAAGTAGTCGGATGCGATGCGCTGTTCGTCGTGGTTTTCAAGGAAGTTGAGCATTTGTTTTTCGATGCCGTCCAGGCTCTGCCAGCAGCGTGGTATGGCGGTGGCCGATTCGTATCCGCAGGTGACGGCGCGCAGGGTGTCGTATAGTCCCACTTTGTCGTACAGGTAGTCGAATTGGCCGTTGAACAGGTAGTTGCGGTATTCGGCGGGATTGTATACTTCGGCTATGAAGATCAGCCCGGGGTGGGCGGCTTTGATTTGCGGCACTGCCCATCCCCAGAAGGCGGCCGGCACCATTTCGGCCATGTCGCATCGGAATCCGTCGATGTCCTTGCCGGCCCAGAAGAGCAGGATGTCGCGCATCTTGGTCCACGTGTCGGGCACGGGGTCGAAGTGCTGGCTGCGTCCGTTGACGTAGTCCACTCCGTAGTTCAGCTTCACGGTCTCGTACCAGTCGTTGGCGTTGGGCCATGCGTCGAATCGGTCGTTTCCGGTGGCTTTGGCCGGCACTTCGGTGTAGGGTTCTGCGGCTCCGCGGTGTAGGTCGATGTTGCCTTTCAGCGGGCTGTCGGGGATGTAGTAGAAGTTGTTGGCGGGGCTGAAGGCGCATCGGGTGTCGTCGTTCTCGCCCAGGTCTTTCACTCCGTGTGGTTTGGCGTCGGAGGCATACTGGCGTGCCACGTGGTTGGGGACAAAGTCGATGATTACTTTCAGTCCGGCTTTGTGGCTTCGTTTCACCAGGCTTTCAAATTCTTTCATGCGGTCTGGCAGGCTGGTGGCCAGGTCGGGGTCTACGTCGTAGTAGTCCTTGATGGCGTAGGGCGATCCGGCTTTTCCTTTCACGATGGCGGGGTGGTCGGGCTTGATGCCGTGACGTGTGTAGCTGGTTTGCGTGGCATGTTCGATGATGCCTGTGTACCAGATGTGTGTGGCTCCCAGGTGTTTGATTTCGTTCAGTGCCTTTGTGGTAAAGTCGGCCATTTTTCCGCAGCCGTTTTCTTCCAGCGACCCGTTGTTCTTGCAGCGTGGGTTGCTGTTTCCGAACAGTCGGGTGAAGACTTGGTAGATGATGATTTTTTCTTGTGTGTTCATAATGATGGATGATTCTTTGTTGGTTTTTTGTTCTGCCGTGGCGTCCGGTTTGTGTGGCCAGGTATAAAAAAATACGGATTACTCTGTCTGTGCTCGGGTAATCCGTATCAGTTTTTTTGCCGGCCGGGCTTGTTTCTGATCGTTGTGTATCAGGCTATTCCGTGTGCGTTGGCCGATCCGTCTATTTTCTTTATCAGTCCTTGCAGCACGGCTCCCGGTCCGCATTCGGTAAAGTCGTCGGCTCCGTCGGCCACCATGTTCTTCACGGTCTGTGTCCAGCGCACCGAGGCGGTGAGTTGTGCCACCAGATTGGCTTTTATTTCGGCGGGGTCGGTGTGGGGCAGTGCGTCCACGTTTTGATATACCGGGCATTTGGGTGTATGTATCTGTGTGGCGTTGATGGCTGCTTCCAGTTCCACTTTGGCCGGATTCATGAGGGGTGAGTGGAATGCTCCGCCCACTTTCAGCGGGAGGGCGCGTTTGGCTCCTGCGGCTTTCATTTGTTCGCAGGCTTTGCTGATGCCTTCGATAGTGCCTGAGATGACGATTTGTCCTGGGCAGTTATAGTTGGCTGCCACTACTGTTTCGCCTTGGTTGGATATGGCTTGGCATATTTCTTCCACTTTTTCGTCGGGCAGTGCGATGATGGCTGCCATGGTGGAGGGTTGTGCTTCGCAGGCTTTCTGCATGGCCATGGCGCGTGCGTACACCAGTTTCAGTCCGTCTTCGAATGAGAGGGCTCCGGCTGCCACCAGTGCGGAGAATTCGCCCAGTGAGTGTCCGGCGGTCATTTCGGGTTTGAAGTCGTCGCCCATGCATAGGGCCGAGATGACGGAGTGCAGGAACACGGCGGGTTGCGTCACTTTGGTCTGGCGCAGGTCTTCGTCGGTTCCTTCAAACATGATGTCGGTGATGCGGTATCCTAAAATTTCGTTCGCTTTTTCAAAAAGTTCTTTGGCCAGGGGCGAGTTTTCGTAGAGGTCTTTACCCATGCCTACGAATTGTGCTCCCTGTCCGGGGAATACAAATGCTTTCATATTTTTCCTTTTTTGGTTTAAAAAACGCTGCAAAGTTAATTATTTCTTTTGAAACGGCATGATAATGCGTTGTCGAATTGCTGATTTTTCAGTGCGTTAGCCCGTCGGGCGGTGTTTTGTCCGGCCCATATTCCTTGTGTTTCCTTTGGTTTTCGGCCGGTTTCAAGGCTCCGGTGTTCCGTCGGGGGTGCTTGCCGTGCGTGTCTTAAGGGGGACGGGGGCGTGGAAGTGGTTCAGCGGTCCGTGTCCTTGGCCTATGTGCACGTCTTTTCCTGCGTCGATGCCTGCGGTGACGTATGCCTTGGCCTGTTCGATGGCGCGGGGCAGGTTTGTTCCCAGGGCCAGTAGGGTGGCGATGGCCGACGAGAGGGTGCATCCTGTGCCGTGGGTGTTCGGGCTTTCTATCTTGCGGTCCGTGAAGAGGCGTGGATGGGGGTCGCCGGCCGTACGGAGCACGTCGCACATTTCTCCTCCTTCCAGGTGTCCTCCTTTTAGCAAGACGGCTTTGCAGCCCAGTGTCAGCAGGTGGGCGGCGGCGGCTTCCATTTCGTCTATGCGGGCCACGCGGCGTCCGGTCAGGATTTCGGCTTCGCCCAGGTTGGGGGTGATGAGGGTGGCGAGCGGCATCAGCCGACTGACGAGTGTGTGGATGGCTTCTTCTTTTATCAGCCGGTGTCCGCTGGTCGACACCATGACGGGGTCGAACACGACGAAGCGAGGGTGGTAGCGTTGCAGGCATCCGGCTATGACTTCTGCGGTTTCCGTGTCGTTTATCATGCCTATTTTGACAGCGTCGGGGCGGATGTCTTCCATCACGGCTTCTATTTGTTGGCGCACGATTTCGGGCGGAACGGCGTGGATGGCGCGCACGCCGGTGGTGTTTTGTGCCGTGACGGCTGTGATGGCCGTGGCTGCATAGCCGCCCAGTGCCGAGATGGTTTTCAGGTCGGCTTGTATGCCGGCTCCTCCGCTGCTGTCGGAGCCTGCTATGCTGAGTATGCAGGGATATGTGTTCATGTGTTTTTGGTTTTGGGGTTTGCGGGACAAATTTAGGTAAAATCCGCGGATTCTGCATCGGGTGCATAAAGTTAATGGTTTTCTTTAGAGAAAAGTTGTGATTTGAAGCTGCAAAAGTGGCTTCTACAGGGGAGGAGGAATGCGGCCGAAGGGGTGTATGTGGCTCGAAAACCGTCGGAAGAGGCCGATACGGGCGGTCGGAAAAACACGTACGTATGTATAGGTTCACGCGTACGTATGTGTAGGCCAACGCGTACGTATGTGTTTTCGGGGGGATGCGTGGGTGCGAAACCGCGGCTTTTCCTTCTCCTGACCGTCGGAGGGTGAGAACCGCCGGACGGCTACGGAATGTCACATGACGGCATGAAAAAGGAGGACGCGGCGAGACGGTTCGGATGTATATCGTATGGCGGATGATAAGGTGTTGGCATAATATTGTAAGTTGTATGATATTTATAAGATTGAGAAATAGTGTTTTATAACATGATAAAAATGTGCATTATTGTGTTTTCGATTAGAAAAATAGTGCTTATCTTTGCCGCTGTTAACGATAAAAGTAGCAAGATTATGTCGGAAATGAGCCAAACGATTAACCTGCACGTGTCTGTGGACTGTGTGTTGGTGGGTTTTGACGGAGAACGGTTTCGCGTCCTGCTGGTGAGGCAGGTGGGGAAGCAGGCCGAGGACGGGTATAACAATATGAAATTGCCGGGCAGCCTGATATATGACGACGAGGACTTGGACGAGGCTGCCAAGCGGGTGCTGAACGAGCTGACGGGGCTGAAGAACGTGAAGCTTGCCCAGTTTAAGGCATACGGGTCGAAGGACCGTACGCGCAATCCGAAGGACGTGATGTGGTTGGAGCGTTTCCATCGGCTGGACGAGAAGAAGATAGACCGTATCGTGACCATCGCCTATCTGGCACTGGTGAAGATAGACCGCCGGTTGGAGCAACTGTCCGACAAGTATGATGCCTGCTGGACTCCGGTGGCGGAGGTGGAGAGCTTGGCTTTCGACCATTTGCAGATCTTGCGCGACGCCTTGGTGCACATACGCCATTATGTGGAGGTGACCCCCTCTGCCATGTTCGATCTGCTTCCGCGAAAATTTACGGCGGCCCAGTTGCGCACGGTATACCAGCTGGTGTATGACAAAGTGTTCGACGTGCGCAATTTCCATAAGAAAATAGCCCTTATGCCCTATGTGGTGGCGCTGGACGAGAAGCAGGTGGGTGTGTGCCATCGCGCGGCACGTTTCTATAAGTTCGAACGCTCGCTGTGTCACAAGTGTGGGATAAAGTGAGAAATGAAGCAATGAAAAAACTTTAATCTTTAAATAATAAACATGTATCTATTAGGTTATGATATTGGCAGCTCGTCGGTAAAGGCGAGCCTGGTGAACGCGCAGACCGGCAAGTGCGTGTCGTCTGCGTTTTTTCCCAAGACGGAGGCGGCCATCCTGGCCGTTCGCCCGGGGTGGGCCGAGCAGGACCCGCAGGCCTGGTGGGAGAACCTGAAACTGTCCACACAGGCCGTCCTGGCCGAGAGTGGGGTCGACCCCGCCGGGATAGCCGCCATCGGCATCTCGTATCAGATGCACGGGCTGGTGTGTGTGGACAAGGAGCAGCAGGTGTTGCGTCCGGCCATCATTTGGTGCGACTCGCGGGCGGTGCCCTACGGCCGCAGGGCGTTCGAGGCCCTGGGCGAAGAGCGGTGCCTTTCGCACCTGCTGAACTCGCCGGGCAACTTTACCGCCTCTAAGCTGGCGTGGATCAGGGAAAACGAGCCGGCCTTGTATGAGCGCATCGATAAAATCATGCTGCCCGGCGATTATATAGCCATGAGGCTGACGGGCGAGGTGTGCACCACCGTGTCGGGCCTCTCCGAAGGGATGTTTTGGGATTTCAAGGCGAACGAGGTGGCCGGATTCCTGATGGACTACTACGGGTTCGACCGTTCGCTGATTGCCGACATCCGGCCTACGTTTGCCGAGCAGGGCCGTGTGAATGCGCAGGCCGCCCGCGAGCTGGGACTGAGGGAAGGCACGCCGGTGACTTATCGTGCCGGCGACCAGCCGAACAATGCCCTGTCGCTCAATGTGTTCAATCCGGGTGAAATTGCCTCGACAGCAGGCACATCGGGCGTGGTGTATGGAGTGAACGGCGAGGTGAACTATGATCCCCGCTCGCGCGTGAACACCTTCGCCCATGTAAACCATACCGACCGGCAGACCCGTTTGGGCGTGCTGCTGTGCATCAACGGCACCGGCATTCTGAACTCGTGGGTGAAGCGCAACGTGGCGCCCGAGGGAATGTCATACGCCCAGATGAACGACCTGGCCGCACAGGTGCCCGTAGGCAGCGATGGGGTGAGCATACTGCCTTTCGGCAACGGGGCCGAACGTATGCTGGAGAACAAGGAAACGGGATGCTCGGTGTGTGGGCTGAACTTCAATCTGCACGGCAAGCAGCACATCATCCGCGCCGCGCAGGAGGGAATCGTGTTCTCGTTCAAGTATGGCATAGACATCATGGAGCGGATGGGCATTCCGGTGCAGAAGATTCATGCCGGACATGCCAACATGTTCCTCAGCCCTGTCTTCCGTGACACACTGGCGGGAGTGACCGGGGCGGTGATCGAACTGTACGACACGGACGGATCGGTGGGGGCCGCCAAGGGAGCGGGCATCGGTGCGGGCATCTACAAGGACAACCGCGAGGCGTTTGCCACTTTGGAGAAGCTGGCCGTGATAGAGCCCGACGTGGCGAAGCGAGATGCATACGGCGAGGCCTATGCACGCTGGAAGTGCAACTTGGAAAAGGCGATGGGGGGCTGCTGACAGCTACCCGACGTGGGGGGAGGCTGAACGGCTGCCGGCTTGTGCAAGGCGGGCCGTGTCGCGGCCCTACGACGGGGCGGTCCTGCGAGAAGACGACTGTTTTTTTTGAAACAACTATAATTAATATAAACTCTCATTAAGAATAAGAAATTATGGCTATAAAAGAGTATTTCCCGGGCATCGGGAAGATCAAATTTGAAGGAAAAGAAAGTAAGAACCCGATGGCATTCCGCTACTACGATGCGGAAAAGGTGATAAACGGAAGGAAGATGAAGGATTGGCTGAAGTTTTCTATGGCATGGTGGCACACCCTGTGTGCCGAAGGCGGCGACCAGTTTGGCGGCGGAACCAAGAAGTTTCCTTGGAACGGCGATGCCGACAAGGTGCAGGCAGCCAAGAATAAGATGGACGCCGGATTCGAGTTCATGCAGAAAATGGGTATCGAGTATTATTGCTTCCACGATGTAGACTTGTGCGAAGAAGCTGCCACCATCGAGGAATATGAGGCAAACCTGAAGGAAATCGTGGCATACGCCAAACAGAAACAGGCCGAGACCGGCATCAAGCTGCTGTGGGGAACGGCCAATGTGTTCAGCCATGCGCGCTACATGAACGGTGCTGCCACCAATCCCGAGTTCGACGTGGTGGCAAGGGCTGCCGTGCAGATAAAGAACGCCATCGACGCCACCATCGAACTGGGCGGTACGAACTATGTGTTCTGGGGCGGACGCGAGGGCTACATGTCCTTGCTGAACACCGACCAGAAGCGCGAGAAGGAGCATTTGGCGCAGATGTTGACCATGGCCCGCGACTATGCCCGCGGCAAAGGATTCACGGGTACGTTCCTCATCGAGCCGAAGCCGATGGAACCCTCCAAACATCAGTATGACGTGGATACGGAAACTGTGGTGGGCTTTTTGAAAGCACACGGACTGGACAAGGACTTCAAGGTGAACATCGAGGTGAACCATGCCACACTGGCGGGCCACACCTTCGAACACGAGCTGGCTGTGGCTGTGGACAACGGCATGCTGGGTTCTATCGACGCCAACCGTGGCGATTATCAGAACGGATGGGACACTGACCAGTTCCCTATCGACAACTTCGAGCTGACGCAGGCCATGATGCAGATCATCCGCAACGGCGGACTGGGCAACGGGGGTACCAACTTCGATGCCAAGACGCGCCGTAACTCTACCGACCTGGAGGATATCTTCATTGCTCACATTGCCGGCATGGACGCTATGGCGCGTGCGCTCGAGAGTGCCGCCGCCCTGCTCGACGAGTCTCCCTACCGCCGGATGCTGGCCGACCGCTATGCCTCGTTCGACAGCGGAAAGGGCAAGGAGTTTGAAGAAGGCAAGCTGACCCTGGAAGAATTGGTGGAATATGCCAAGCAGAACGGCGAACCCAAGCCGGTGAGCGGCAAGCAGGAACTCTACGAGGCTATTGTCAACATGTATTGCTGATTTCCGTCCCTGCCATATCGGCCGTGAATGGAGCCGTATCAATGCCGCTGATCTTTGGGCAATGATACGGCTCTTTTATGTTTCTTGGGCTGTAGGGCCGCCATTTCCCAATGCGCTTGTTTGGGCCTTGGCCCGTCCCTCCTTTGTAAAGCACAGTGAATATTTATGAAATAAAACTCGCCTATATCGAAAATATTGCCTACCTTTGCGGCTGCTAAATTATTAAGTTAATTGAATTTATATGGTAAAGAGACTATTATCCGTACTGGCCTTGGTTTTTGCCCTCACGGCTCCTGTGGTTGCACAGCAATCCATGAGCGACCAACAAGTGTTGGAATATGTGAAGACGGGCATGCGACAAGGCAAAGACCAGCGTCAGATTGCTACAGAATTGGCCCGCCGGGGAGTGACACAGGAGCAGGCCAAGCGTGTGAAGAAACTTTACGAACAACAGGCAGGTGCAGCCGGCGGCAACACCGATGTGACCACGCAGAGCCGAAACCGCCTGCGCGAGAAGAACGAAGCGTCGGAAGGCAACTATGTGCCCGAAAACTTCAGTTTCGACCGGCACGAGGCTGCCGAGGCGATGGCGGCGCAAAGCTTGCAAGACAGTACCTTATATTACAGACAACCGGCGGAGGAACAGCAAGAGAAGGTGTACGGACGCGAGATTTTCTCTACTCGCAACCTGACTTTCGAACCCAGTGTGAATTTGGCCACACCGCCCAATTACCGGCTGGGACCGGGCGATGAGGTGATTATCGACATCTGGGGAACCAACCAGGCTACCATCCGCGACCATATTTCGCCCGACGGCTCCATCACCATCCCCGAACTGGGGCTTATCAGCCTGAACGGGATGACCGTGGCCGAAGCCAATCAATACTTGCGCAAGGAGCTGAGCAAGATCTATGCGGGGCTGGACAACGACCGGAATCCTTCGTCGCAAATCAAGGTGACGCTGGGAAACAGCCGCACTATACAGGTGAACGTCATGGGCGAAGTGTTTCAGCCGGGCACCTATGCGCTGTCTTCTTTTTCCACTGTGTTTCACGCGCTCTATCGCGCCGGAGGGGTGAGCGACATCGGTAGCTTGCGAAACATACAGGTGGTGCGCGCCGGACAGAAGATTGCCACGGTGGACGTGTACGACTTTATCATGAAGGGAAAAATAAACGACGACATCCGCCTGCAGGAAGGCGACGTGATACTGGTGCCGCCCTACGAGGCGCTGGTGAGCGTGGGGGGGAACGTGAAACGTCCTATGCGCTACGAGATGAAGAACAACGAAAGCGTGGCCACTCTGCTGAAGTATGCCGGAGGCTTTGCGGGCGATGCCTACACCCGCTCGCTGCGCATGGTGCGCCAGAACGGAAGGGAATATCAGGTGTACACCATTGATGATATCGACTATTCCGTGTTCCAGTTGAAGGACGGCGACGTGCTGACGGCCGAGGCGATACTGGATCGCTTCGAGAACAAGATTGAAATAAAAGGGGCTGTATACCGCCCCGGAGTCTATCAGTTCGGAGGTGCACTGAACACGATACGCCAGCTGGTGGAGAAGGCCGACGGGCTGATGGGCGACGCCTTTACCGGACGTGCGGTGTTGCACCGCGAACGCGAGAACCTGACGAAGGAGGTGATTCAGGTGGACATCAAAGGAATCATGAACGGCACCACGCCCGATGTGGCCTTGCAGCGCAATGACGTGCTCTACGTCCCCAGCATCCACGACCTGGAGGACCTGGGAAATGTCACTGTATACGGCGAAGTGGCCCGCCCGGGCGAGTTCGCTTTTGCCGACAACATGACGTTGGAAGACATTATCATTCAGGCGGGCGGACTGAAGGAGTCGGCCTCGACGGTGCGCGTGGACGTGTCGCGACGCATCAAGAACAATAAGGGGACCGAGTCGGTGTCTACCATCGGACAGATGTTCTCGTTTTCGCTCAAGGACGGCTTTGTGATAGACGGCGAGCCGGGATTCGTGCTGGAACCCTACGACCAGGTGTACGTGCGCCGAAGCCCTGCCTATAAGAAGCAGGTGAACGTGAGGGTGAGCGGCGAAGTGCTATATGAAGGCGACTATGCTTTGACTCAAAAGAGCGAACGCCTGTCCGACCTGATCGGCAAGGCAGGCGGAGTGACTCCGTTCGCCTACATCAAAGGGGCGCGTCTGGTGCGTCTGATCAATGACGATGAGCGTCGCCGGATGGAGACCGTGTTGGAGATGGCCAAGGCCGGGAAGGATTCGATTGACGTCGACAGGCTGGACCTAGGGAATGTATATTATGTAGGTATCGACCTTGAGAAGGCGTTGGCCAAACCCGGATCGGCGGCAGACATTGTGTTGCGCGAGGGGGATGTCATCGAGGTTCCCGAATATAACAACACGGTGCGCATCAGCGGAGCTGTGATGTATCCCAACACTGTGTCGTTTGAGGACAACAAGACACTGAAATATTATATCGAGCAGGCGGGAGGCTACGGATTCCGCGCCAAGAAGAGCAAGGCTTACATTGTCTATATGAACGGACAGGTGAAGCGCGCCCGAAAGAGCAGCAGTGAGGTGATACAGCCGGGATGCGAGGTGATTGTTCCGGTGAAGGAGAAGAGCAACTGGTCGCTGCAGAACACACTGTCCATCGCTACTACCAGCGCGTCGCTGGCCACGATGATCGCCTCTATTGCTAACATCCTTAAATAGAATAATATAGATATATGGCGGAAGATAAGAATTATAACAATATGGAAAGAATGAACGAAGGCGAAGAGCTGGAGATAGACTTGATGGAGTATGTCCGTAAGTTGTGGGCGGCCCGCAGGATTCTGCTGAAGGCTGCCGGCATCGGAGCCTTGGTGGGAGTGGTCATTGCGCTGAGCATTCCCAAGCAGTATACCGTCGAGGTGACATTGTCTCCCGAATCGGGAAAGGCCGGCGGCGGAAGCCTGTCGGGGATGGCGGCCATGCTGGGCATTGGCGGAATGAGCCTGGGCAGCGAGGCGGATGCCTTGAATGTGTCCCTGTTTCCGGACATCGTGGCATCTACTCCTTTTATTCTGGAGCTGTTCAATGCCCGTGTCACCACGCTGGACGGCGATATGGATACTACCTTTGTCGCTTATCTGGATGAGCAGAAGGCGCCTTGGTGGAGTGCTGTGATGGGATTGCCCGGGGCGGCCATAGGTGGTATCAAGTCGCTGTTCGGGTCGGAAGGCGAGGAGGAGGGTGATGCCCTGAATCCTTTCCACCTGACGGAGGAGCAGGCCCGTAAGGTGACGGCGCTGCGCAAGGCCATTACGGCTGATGTGGACAAGAAGACGGGCATCACTACGGTGACGGTGACTTTGCAGGATCCGATGGTGACGGCGGCCATTACAGACACGGTGGTGGTGAAACTACAGGAATATATTACTGCCTACAGGGTGTCGAAGGCGCAGCAAGACTGTGCTTACCTGGAACAGTTGTATAAGGAGCGCCAGCAGGAGTACTACGAGGCGCAGCAGAGTTATGCCGCCTATATGGACACCAACAAGGGGGTGATTCTTCAGAGTGCCCTGACCGAGCGCGAACGTTTGCAAAACGACATGAACCTGGCCTATCAGGTGTATAGTCAGGTAGCTACCCAGTTGCAGGTGGCGCGTGCCAAGGTGCAGGAGGCCAAGCCGGTGTTTGCGGTGGTAGAGCCTGCCATAGTGCCTTTGTTGCCTTCGGGCACCAGCAAGAAGGTGATTCTTCTCGGATTTGTGTTTTTGGCTGTGGCCGGCACTTCTGCATGGATTCTGTTCGGACGTGAATTGTTTGACAGCTTGAAAGCGGAGTTGAATGCTCCGCAGGAAGGGGCGGAAAAGAAGTAAGCGGCTCTTTTAATGAACGAGAGACAGCCCTGTCAGGAATCTATATCAAGGATTCCTGACAGGGCTGTCTCTCGTTTTTTGATTCGTTTTTGCCTTTTATTCGTACAGGCTTTGGCCGAAATCGAAATCTGTCTCATAGTCCTTTAGCCGCGGATGCTTCTTGTCCTTGTCCGACAGAATCACCCGGTCGGCCGGCAGTTTCCAGTCTATGCCCAGGTCGGGGTCGTCCCATGCTATTCCTCCTTCGCTTTGCGGCGCGTAATAGTGGTCGCATTTGTATTGAAACAATACCTCGTCGCTCAGTACGGCAAATCCATGGGCAAACCCGCGAGGGATGAAGAACTGGCGGTGGTTTTCTCCGGTCAGTTCTACGGCTACGTGCTTTCCGAAGGTGGGCGATCCTTTCCGGATGTCTACGGCCACGTCCAGCACGGCGCCCTTGATTACGCGCACCAGCTTACTTTGCGTGAACGGCGGTTTCTGAAAATGAAGTCCGCGCAGCACGCCGTATGTAGAAAAGCTTTCATTGTCTTGTACAAAGGTGGTGTGACACACTTTTTCTTCGAATTCGCGTCCCGAGAAACTTTCGAAGAAGTATCCTCGTTCGTCCTTGAAAATGCGGGGTTCCAAGATGAGGACTCCGTCTATCGCTGTTTTTATGATTTCCATTATAATCCCAGTTCTTTTATTACTTTCAGCAAATATTGTCCATATTGGTTTTTGAGCATCGGTTGTGCCAGTTCGCGCATTTTTTCCGCGCTGATCCATCCTTTTCGCAGGGCTATGCCTTCCAGGCATGCTACTTTCAGCCCTTGTCGTTTTTCTATCACTTCGATGTAGGTGCTCGCTTCGGCCAGTGAGTCGTGTGTGCCGGTGTCCAGCCATGCGAATCCTCGTCCCAGGGTCTGCACTTTCAGTTCCTTGTCTTCAAGGAATCTTTGGTTTACAGTGGTGATTTCCAGTTCTCCGCGTGCTGACGGCTTGATTTGCTTGGCCACTTCCACTACCTTGTTGGGATAGAAATAGAGTCCTACCACGGCATAGTTTGACTTGGGCTGTGCGGGTTTTTCTTCGATGGAGAGGCAGTTTCCCTCGTTGTCGAATTCTGCCACTCCGTATCGTTCGGGGTCGCTCACCCAGTAGCCGAACACGGTGGCTTTCTTGTCTTCTTCGGCGGCGCGCACCGATTCTTTCAGCATGGCGGACAATCCGTTGCCATGAAAGATGTTGTCGCCCAGCACGAGGCACACCGAGTCGTTTCCGATAAACTTCTGACCGATGATGAATGCTTGTGCCAGTCCGTCGGGCGAGGGCTGTTCTGCATATTCGAATTGCACTCCGAAATCGCTTCCGTCTCCTAGCAGCCGCCGGAAACTTGGCAGGTCGTACGGGGTGGATATGATGAGTATTTCCCGTATTCCGGCCAGCATCAATATGGATATCGGATAGTAGATCATGGGCTTGTCGAAGACGGGAAGCAATTGTTTGGATACTCCTTTGGTGATGGGGTAGAGGCGAGTGCCTGAGCCTCCGGCTAATACAATTCCTTTCATATAGTTCTTTTTTTTTGATATATTCTTGAGCGTTGGTTTAGTAAGCGTTCTTTTCGCCATGAAACATGTTGGTGACTGTTTTTATCATGATGCGGATGTCAAGCAGGAAGGTCCAGTTTTCGATATACCACAGGTCTCTTCTCACTCTTCCTTCCATTTGCGACAGTTCTTTGGTCTCTCCTCGGAATCCGGTCACTTGTGCCCATCCGGTGATGCCCGGTTTTACCAGGTGGCGCATCATGTATTTGTTTATCAGTTGCGAGTATTCTTCGGTGTGTTTCAGCATGTGGGGGCGTGGCCCTACGATGGACATTTCTCCTTTGAACACGTTGATGAACTGGGGCATTTCGTCCAGGTTGCTTTTGCGCAGAAAGTTGCCGAACCGTGTCTTGCGCGGGTCGTTCTTGGTGGCTTGCAGTGTGTCGGACAGGGCGTTTACTTTCATCGAGCGGAACTTGTAGCATTTGAATATTTTTCCATTCTCGCCGTTTCTCTCTTGTTTGAAGAAGATCGGTCCGGGCGATGTGAACTTGATGATGAGCCCCACTATCAAATACATAAATGGAAAGACGGTGAGTAGAAACAAGGAGGAGCACACTAGGTCGAACAGTCGTTTGGCCAGTCTGTTGAACGGGTTTTGCAACGGTTCGGTGCGTATGGACAACACGGGTACTTCGCCCAGCAGTTCCAGTTGCAGCTGCCGTTTGATGTAGTTGCGCACGTGGGGCACGCTGTAGAAGCGTATCAGGTTGTTTTCGCAGTAGTCCATGATGGCCAGGATATCGTCTTTTCGGCTGGATGGCAGGCCGCAGTATAGCTCGTGTATTGTGTTGTGTGATAGCCAATTGAACATTTGCTCCACTCCTCCTTTAAAAGGGATTCCCTCGGGATAGTCTGTGCTGTCCTGGTCGTGGAAGACTCCGGCTACCTTGTAGCCGTATGTCAGGTCGTTCAGGGTGTGATAGAGTTCTACCATGTTGTCGCCATCGCCTATCAACACTGTGATCCGCTGGTTTCTGCCACTACGGCGATACATCTTCACGAAGAAGCGCAGTGTCAGCCTCCATCCGATAATGAAAGAGATGAAGGACAGATAGAACAGCATCAGGTAGGTGTGTGATATATGGTCTACCTTAATGATGGCCAGTACGGTGAGCAAGATGACTACATGCAGGCTGATGGTGCCTAATAGCCTTCCTACTATCTGTTCCGGGCGGACGATTCGGTTATGCAGTATTACTCCGAATATGGAAATGCAGGGGATGTAGCACAGATTGGAAGTCAACAGGTATGTTTTCAGTGAAATGGAAGCAGCTACTTGCGGGGCTATCTCTTTCAGCAAGAAAAACACGAGAACCATAGTAAGATTCAGCAGGGCGAAATCACCTGCTATTGCCACTAATTTAATTATATCGGAGTTTTCTGTAGTAGGTTGTTTCATGATAAAAAAAATTTAGTTGTTGCAAATATAGGACATATTAGTCAAAATACAATATTTTTTTTAAAAAATAATACTTATCTTTGCGACCGTACAACGTAAAAAAACAGAATCATTATGAACATTAAGAACAATCATCTCGTGATCATGGCCGGGGGAGTGGGAAGCCGCTTTTGGCCTATGAGTACTCCCGATTATCCGAAACAGTTCATCGATGTATTGGGGTGTGGTCGTACATTGATTCAGCTGACGGCCGACCGCTTCCGTGGCATTTGTCCACCAGAGAATGTGTGGGTGGTCACATCGGCCCAATATGCGGATACGGTAAAGGAGCAGTTACCCGATATTGCTGATGATCATATCTTGCGCGAACCTTGTCGCCGTAATACGGCTCCCTGTATCGCATACGTCAGCTGGAAGATAAAGGCGCGCAATCCGAGGGCCAATATGGTGGTGACGCCCAGCGACCATATTGTGATGGATACCACTGAATTCCAGCGGGTAATCGCCTCGGCGATGAAGTTTACGGCCAATTCGGACGCCATTCTGACGCTGGGTATGAAGCCTACCCGTCCTGAAACGGGTTATGGATATATAGAAGCCGACCTGTCGGTGCCTTCTACAGCCAATAAAGAGGTGTTCAGGGTGTATTCTTTCAAGGAGAAACCCGATGTGGAAACTGCGCGGCGTTACATTCGGGATGACAACTACTTTTGGAATGCCGGTATTTTTGTATGGAATGTAAATACGGTGGTCAATGCGTTGCGTGTGTATCAGCCTGCCATTGCGAAAGTGTTCGAAAAACTGCTTCCTTATTATTATACGGAACAGGAACAGGAGTTGATCGACCGGCATTTCCCTTTGTGTGAGAATATTTCGGTAGATTATGCCATTATGGAGAAAGCGGACGAGATCTTTGTCTTTCCGGCCAGTTTTGGGTGGAGCGATTTGGGTACGTGGGGCTCATTGCATGATAATTTGCTCAAGGATGCTCACAACAATATGCTGATAGGGCAGGATATCAAACTGTATGAAACGCGTAACTGTGTGATTCACACTACTCAGGAAAAAAAAGTAGTGGTGCAGGGATTAGACGGATACATTGTGGCCGAGAAAGAAAATACGTTGCTTATCTGCCGGCTGAGCGAGGAACAGCGGATAAAGGAATTTTCGGCCGATTGAGTCGTGCTTGTCTGCGGTCTGCTCAGGTCGTTATACAATTGAATTAGCATGAAAAAAGTTGCTTTGATTTCAGGTATTACAGGTCAGGATGGTTCTTTCCTGGCTGAGTTTTTGATTGAGAAAGGATATGAGGTGCATGGCATTTTGCGCCGTTCGTCTTCTTTCAACACAGGGCGCATTGAACATCTCTATTTGGACGAGTGGGTGCGCGATATGCAGAAAACGCGTCTGGTGAATCTGCACTGGGGAGACATGACCGACAGCAGCTCGTTGATACGGATCATCCAGGCGGTCCAGCCCGACGAGATATATAACCTGGCTGCGCAAAGCCACGTAAAGGTGAGTTTTGACGTGCCCGAGTACACGGCCGAGGCAGATGCGGTGGGTACACTGCGCATGCTGGAGGCCGTACGTATACTGGGATTGGAGAAAAAGACCAGGATTTATCAGGCATCCACTTCCGAGTTGTTCGGACTGGTACAGGAAATCCCTCAGAAGGAGACTACTCCTTTCTATCCGCGCTCACCCTATGGTGTGGCCAAGCAGTATGGTTTTTGGATCACCAAGAATTATCGCGAAAGCTACGGCATGTTTGCCGTGAACGGCATTCTGTTCAATCATGAGAGCGAGCGTCGCGGCGAGAACTTTGTGACGCGCAAGATTACACTGGCCGCCGCCCGTATTGCACAGGGCTATCAGGATAAATTGTATCTGGGCAACTTGGATTCATTGCGCGATTGGGGATATGCCAAGGATTATGTGGAGTGCATGTGGTTAATTCTTCAGCATAATACTCCTGAGGACTTTGTGATAGCCACCGGCGAATATCACTCGGTGCGCGATTTCTGTACGTTGGCTTTCAAGGAGGCGGGCATCAGTCTGCGATGGGAAGGAAAAGGAGTGGACGAAAAAGGCATTGATGCGGACACAGGCAGGGAGTTGGTGGCTGTCGATCCCAAGTATTTTCGTCCTGCCGAAGTAGATCAGTTGCTGGGTGATCCTACTAAAGCCAGGACTTTGCTGGGCTGGAATCCTCGTAAGACATCTTTCCACGAGCTGGTGAGAATCATGGTGAAGCATGACATGAAGTTTGTGAAGAAACTGTATCTGAAGGCTCAACTGGCAGAATGACCATGGAAAAGACAGCCAAGATATATGTGGCAGGTCACCGCGGACTGGTGGGCTCTGCCATTTGGAATAATTTGAAGCAGAAAGGGTATACCTGCCTGTTGGGCCGCTCTCACAAGGAGCTTGACTTGCTGGACGGACAGGCTGTGAAGCGTTTCTTTGATGAGGAGAGACCCGAATATGTTATTTTGGCGGCGGCACACGTGGGCGGCATCATGGCAAACAGTCTTTATCGGGCCGACTTTATCTATCAGAATCTGCAGATTCAGCAGCATGTGATAGGCGAAAGTTTTCGTCATGGCGTAAAGAAATTGTTGTTTTTGGGAAGCACCTGCATTTATCCGCGCAATGCCATACAGCCGATAGGAGAGGATGCATTGCTCACTTCCCCGTTAGAGTACACCAATGAGCCTTATGCTATTGCCAAGATTGCCGGCCTGAAGCTATGCGAGAGCTTTAACTTACAGTATGGCACCAACTATATAGCCGTGATGCCGACCAATTTGTATGGACCTCATGACAATTTTCATTTGGAGAACAGCCATGTATTGCCGGCTATGATCCGAAAGATTCATTTGGGGAAATGCCTGCACGAAGGCAACTGGATGGCAGTGAGAAAGGATATGAACCTTCGTCCGGTGGAAGGTGTGGACGGGTCGCATACGGAGGGCGAGATTCTGTCTGTGCTGAGAAAATATGGAATCACCGCGCAGAAAGTGACTTTGTGGGGCACGGGCAAGCCGCTCCGCGAGTTCCTGTGGAGCGAAGAAATGGCCGATGCCAGTGTCTTTATTATGGAACATGTGGATTTTAAAGATATATGCAAGCTTGGTTCAGGAGAGAGCCGTAACTGCCACATCAATATAGGTACGGGAAAGGAGATTTCCATTGCATGTTTGGCCGACAGGATTGTCCGCGAGACGGGGTATCATGGCAAAGTGACTTTTGATGCCACGAAGCCGGACGGCACGATGCGTAAACTGACCGATGTGAGCAAACTGCATAGTTTGGGCTGGCATCATAAGATTGAGATAGAGGAAGGTGTGCGCCGGATGTATCAGTGGTATTTGTCCCAAGCCATAAAGGAGTGATGCTTAGGTGTGTGGGCTGGCATAGGAATGCGAACGATGCTGGCAGGAGTTTGTTATTGGCATAGGAATTGACGCGGACAGAACGCGGCTTTTTCTTGAAACCGCGCTGTAATTGTTGAGGAGTATACTGGTCCGCGTTTCCTGCCTTGTCATTAAGGTTTTCTGTTTCGTCATTTAATGATTTCCTGCCTTTTGGCTTTAAGGGGGAGAGGGACTTCTTTTTCCGTTATCGCAGGCCCACAGAATTGTACTTCATTTAGTTTTTTGGTTTTGTTATCATAGGGTGCAGGCAGCCTTCAGTGCTGCTTCATAATTCGGTTCTTGGGTGATTTCCGGAACCAGTTCCGTATAGACAATCTTTCCTTCCGGATTGATTACTACGACTGCGCGTGCCAGTAATCCTTCCAGCGGGCCGTCGGTCATCAGTACGCCATATCTTTTGCCAAAATCGGAAGTATAGAGGTAATCGGACAGCGGAATGACGCGGTCGATGCCTTCGGTAGTACAGAAGCGCCCTTGGGCGAACGGCAGGTCTTTCGATATAGCCAGAACCACCGTATGAGGGAGATTGGCGGCCAGCCGGTTGAAGCGGCGCACAGAAGTGGCGCATACTCCTGTGTCAAGACTGGGAAATATATTAAGAATTAAATGCTTTCCCTTTCCTTCGTTCAGGGTATAGCGACTCAAGTCGCTCTTTGTTAATGTAAAGTCCGGAGCGTTGCTCCCTTTTTTCACAAATTCTCCGGCTAGTGCTACCAGTGTTCCTTTGAATGCTGTTTTCATCATTATCATTTTTTTTAGTTTATAAGTGGCCTGCCTCCGACAGTTTCCTCCCTTTGCCGGAGGGTTGCCGCTTTTTTCCGTTCTGCCTTTCTGGGGGGCAGAATCCATGGAGGAGCAGGATACTGTCGGGCTGCGACCGCCAGCGGGGTGATGGCCGTGTGTTTCATCGGATGCAGTTGTCCTGTGCGGATATGACATCGGACTGACATATATCGGCTCTTCCCTTTGGGCCGGCGTTCTTTGATAATAACAAATGAGGATGAGAAAAAGTTTGTTTCCTTGTTCTATTTTCTTCCTTTATAAATCAGGAAACCTGCTACCAGTATGCCGATGACAATGAAGCAATAGCCCAGTTCGTGACTGTATCGGGTCACTGTGCTCAGCAGTTGCTCTTCGGGAACTACCGATTGCAGGTAGTAGCCGATAGCTGCCAGTATGGAGTTCCAGATTCCCGCTCCCAGGGTGGTGTATAGCAGAAAAGTGGGGAGTTTCATTTTGGCCAGACCGGCAGGTATGGAAATAAGTTGGCGGACGGCAGGTATGAGGCGTCCGATGAAAGTGGAGAGCGCTCCATGCTTGTCAAAGTATTGTTCTGCATGCTTAACTTTGTTCTCGTCGATCAGACATACATGTCCGAAGCGGCTGTTGGCGAATTTGTAGACCAGCGGACGGCCTACGAAATAGGCTATGTAGTAATTGATGATGGCTCCGATATTGGCTCCGATGGTTGCAAACAAGACAACCAGAAAGACATTCAGTTCGCTGTTTTCTCCTGCAGCCTTGTAGGCGGCCGGTGGTACTACCACTTCGGAGGGGAAAGGAATAAATGAGCTTTCGATGGCCATTAAGAGAGTAATCGTCCAATAATTCAGATGGTCCAGACACCATTGGATAAATGCAACTGACTCCATAGTGAATATTATAAATAATTGTTTAAATCTATTTTCCCTTTATTGATGTTGCTTATTACCTCCCTCAATATTTTATTGAAGAAAACATCACTCAATCTTGAACTTTCTGCTTCCAGTTGTCTGAACAAGTTGGGATAATCTCTTTTGGTTTTTGCCAGACAGCGAAGGAACTTTTCGGTTTGTTGCGTATAGAAGTAGCAATAAATCAAGAAAAGGAACGTATAGTGTAACATGTTTGGAAATTCTTCGTTCAGGATCTCGAAATAGCGGATGGCGTACAAGAAGCAATGTGCGTCAAAATAAGCGGCTCCTATGTTCAGCAGGGTGCTCATTCGTTCGTCTTTACGTGAGAACAGAAAGGCATATTCGAACGTGCGGATGACTTGGTTCAGAATTTCCTCTTTGTCTTGCTCGTCTTCGGTATGCTGGTATCTGATCAGAAGGCAGCGTCCGGCGGCGATGCGTGGTCCGGCAGCGTTTTTGTTCAGCTTGATGCCTTTGGTGATGTATTTGTGGCTTTTGTCGTATTGTCCCAGTGTGGCATAACACACCGCGGCATCACAATACACTTCCGCACAGTCTTCTTTGGTCAGTTTGGACTGATTGTCCAGCAGTTTTTCAAGATAGGTTATGGCAGCCTTGTGGTCATTCATTTCCATTTGTATCTTGGTCAGTGCCCGATAAGGGTTTACGATGTCTCCGCTAGTTTCGGCTTGCTTGAGATACATCTTGAGAATTTCTTCCTTATTGTCCAGCTGCATGAAACAATATGCTTTCAGGGCACTGGTGTCTGCATTGTTCTCATCGATGGCGAAGGCAAAGTCGAGTGCTTCTTGTGCGGCTTCGAAGTTGCCTAGCTGTATATGAAATTTCCCCAGTTCGTTCCAGTGTCGGATGGAATAGGGATATTCGTCGAGTGTGATTTGCAAGAGCGGTACTGCCAGTTCCGGTTGGTTCACGAGCGCATAATAATCGCACAGGATGTCGCGAAGTTTTTGGTTCTTTTTGGTAAGTGCCTTTATATTAAACCTTTTTTGGGTCTTATTCCACCATTTGGTGGCATACTTTCTTTGGTTGGCATCCGTGTAATCTTGTATGATGTCCAGCAATGTGTCCAGTTCGTATTCTTCGTCTTCGGCCAGCTGTCGCAGTATGGCATCGGCTTCTTCCATGCGTTCTTCGTACATCAGCAGGTCCGCTTTCAGAAATTGTACTTCGCGGTCGGTCTGATCTTCTATGAGTTCGGCTATTTGGTTGGCTTCTTCCAGGTTGCCATGAATGGCCAGTGAACGTGCCTTGAATATCAGGACGTCTGTGTTACAGGGATGCAATTGAATGGCGAAGTCTACCACTTTTTCGGCATCTTTGTGTTTTCCGATGGAGGTGTAATACTCTGCAATGTCTACCAGTTCGTCGGCGTCCAGATAAATGGGGGTATGGTCTTCTACCATACCCTCATATTTGGCTAATGCTTCTTTAAAATCCGGGTCTTCAAAATATGAAGACATGTCGTTGTCCATAAGCATGTTTTTATTTGTTGATTTTGCTCCATGTATCTTTTAGCGATACTGTTCGGTTGAATATCAGGTGTCCGGCTGTTGAATCTTTGTCTACATTGAAGTATCCTATGCGTTGGAACTGCAAGTAGTCTAAGGGTTTGGCATTGGCCAGGTACTTTTCGACATAGCAATTGGTCAGTATGTTCAGCGAGTCGGGGTTGATCATTTCTTTCATGGCTTCCAGGGCGTCGCAATTTTTGGCTTCGCGGATGGCTGCCATTTCGTCGCGTGGGTTCTCCACTTTCCACAGACGGTCGTACAGGCGTACTTCGGCCGGCAGGCAGTGTGCGCAACTCACCCAATGGATGGTTCCTTTGATTTTGCGGTTGCTGCCCGGCATGCCTGTTTTGCTGTCGGGGTCGTATTCGCAATATACTTCTGTCACGTTGCCGTTGTCGTCTTTCTTGCAGCCGGTGCATTTCACGATGTATGCGCTTTTCAGGCGTACTTCTTGTCCCGGAGTCATGCGGAAATATTTTTTAGGGGCGTCTTCCATGAAGTCGTCGCGCTCTATCCATAGTTCGCGGCTGAACTCGATGGTGTGTGTGCCTGCCGACGGGTCTTCGGGATTGTTGACTGCTTCCATTTCTTCCACTTGTCCTTCGGGATAGTTGGTGATGATGAGTTTCACCGGATTGATGACTGCCGATACGCGGGTGGCGCGGCTGTTTAGGTCTTCGCGCACGGCGCTTTCCAGCAGGGCGAAGTCGTTCAGTGCGTCGTAAGTGGTATAGCCTATCTTGTCGACGAACTTGCGGATGGACTCGGGCGAGTAGCCGCGGCGCCGGAATCCGCAGAGTGTCGGCATGCGGGGGTCGTCCCAGCCGTTCACCAGGTGTTCTTTCACCAGGATCAGCAGGTTGCGCTTGCTCATCAGGGTGTAGTTCAGGTTCAGCTTGTTGAACTCGTACTGTCGGGGGCGGTTGTCGTCCAGGTCTTTTCCTTCTTTTACCCAGTCTACAAACAGGTCGTACAGCGGGCGGTGGGGGACAAACTCCAGGGTACACAATGAGTGGGTCACTCCTTCAAAGTAGTCGCTCTGTCCGTGTGCGAAGTCATACATGGGGTATGCTTTCCAGGTGTCGCCCGTGCGGTGGTGCGGGGTTTTTACCACGCGATAGATGATGGGGTCGCGGAAGTGCATATTGGGGCTTGCCATGTCTATTTTGGCGCGGAGCACCATTTTGCCTTCTTCTATTTCGCCGCTGTTCATCTTTTCAAACAGTTCCAGGCTTTCTTCGATGGGCCGGTTGCGGTAGGGGCTTTCGGTTCCGGGCTGGGTGGGAGTACCTTTCTGTGCCGCTATTTGTTCGGAGTTCTGTTCGTCTATGTAGGCCTTTCCTTCCTTTATCAGGTTGATTGCGAAATCCCATAATTGCTGGAAGTAGTCGGATGCGTAATATTCGTTTCCCCACTGGAATCCCAGCCATTTGATGTCTTCTTTGATGGCTTCTACGTATTCCATGTCTTCTTTGGTCGGGTTGGTGTCGTCAAAGCGCAGGTTGCATACGCCTCCGTGCTGTGCGGCAATCCCAAAATCCAGGCAAATGGCTTTTGCGTGACCGATGTGCAGGTAGCCGTTAGGCTCGGGCGGAAAGCGGGTTTGCACTTTGCTGCCGTTTTTACCTTCTTTCAGGTCGTTTTCAACTGCCTGTTCAATGAAGTTCAGACTTTTCTTTTCTGTAGCTTCTGTAGCGTTCATTTCAGTCATTGTGGTTTCTATTTTACACTTTTGCTGCAAAAATACGTATTCTTTTTGGTATATCCTTTATTTTACAGGAATATATCCGCCTTTTTTTATTATATTCTGTCCTTCGGCCGACAGGACATAGTCGATGAACGGGGTTACTTTTTCTTTGTCGGTCGCATTGTAGTAGTAATAAAGGGGGCGTACGACGGGGTATAGTTTCTTTTTTCCGTTTTCGAGGCTGGGCAATACGTAGTGTTTGCCTTCGTCGTACGAGATGGCTACGGGCTTCACTCGTGGCGACAGGTAGGCCAGTCCTACATAGCCGATGGCGCCGCGGGTCTGGCTCACGGACTGGATGACGGCTCCGGTGGCCGGCATGGACAGGCTGCCGCTCATGTAGTTTTTGTTCTTCAGGACACTTTCTTTAAAGAATTCGTACGTGCCCGATGAGGTCTCGCGCGAGTAGACGATGATTTTCATGTCGGGTCCGCCCAGTTCTTTCCAATTGCTGATTTTGCCGCGGAAGATGCCTTCCAGTTGTTGGCGGGTGAGCCTGTCCACCGGGTTCGAGGGATGGATGATGACGGCCAGCGCGTCGTATGCGATGATTACTTCTTCTACTTCCCGATGGGCGGCTTTTAGTTTCATTTTTTCGCTGAACTTGATGGGGCGTGAGGTCATGGCGATGTCTGTGGTCCGGTCCATCAGTGCGGAGATTCCTACTCCACTTCCTCCGCCGGTCACGGTTACGTGCTGCCGGGGATGTTCTTTCATGAAGGTTTCGGCTGTTTCTTGCGATACGGGCAATACGGTGTCGCTGCCTTTGATGCGCTGTGCGCCTGCATGCAGGCTGTAGGCCGACAGGGCGGATAGGAATAGGGTTTTCAGTTGGTTCATGGTTCTTTGTATTAATTTGTCTGCAAAATAAACGTTTTGCCGTGTCATTTGTTTTACTTGTGTGTTACGATTCTGTTACCATCGTTTGGAGTGTCGTTTGCTTGGGGCGGACTATGCTTTTCGCCTTTTGCCGGCGGTGGATGGGGCGGTGGTTTTCGGAGGTATGCCCCCGGCTTTTTACACGTACGTATGTGTGGGCTTACGCATACGTACGTGTGGGCCTGCACATACGGTCGCGAGGGCTCACACGTACGTACGTGTTTTTATGGGGGGCAAGGGCCGGTGATTTGGGTGTCATGGCGTGGCGGGAAAGGTGTAACGGTTTTGTAACACGTTTGTTGCAGAGGCGTCAAGGCGCTTTCATACGGTTTTAATGTGAAAGGGCTTTTTTTGCATCGGTTATTAAAATGGTACATTTAAGAATGATATGAGACGAGTTTGTGAAAAAATTGTAGAAGGGATATTGACGTGTAGCGGCTTCGTCACGAGCGTTGCTGTTTTGTTGATTGTCGTATTCCTGTTTGCCGAGGCTATGGGGCTTTTTAATAAAAAGGTCGTAGAGGAAGGCTATGTGCTGGCGGTGAACAAGGCCAATCCGGTGCGGAGGCTGAGCGCGTTGCAGATAAAGGAGGTATTTGATGGGGAGATAACCAACTGGAAGGAACTGGGGGGGCCAGATGTGGGCGTGACGGTTTTTCGCCTGGAGGATATCACTGCTTATTTTTCTGAAGAAGAGCTGGGGGACGAGTATGAGCGGGCTCCACGGTGTGTCAGCCGGGTGGTGGCCGGGCATCCGGGCATCATCGCCTTTGTTCCTGCCCGGTTTGTCGAGAAGGATTTTCCCGGCCGCTTGCTGGACGACGAGTGTGTTTCTTTCGGCGAGGTTTTTGCGGGGAAGGAGTGGTTTCCTACGGCCACTCCGGCTCCTCTGTTCGGTTTTCTGCCTTTGGTGGCGGGCACGCTGTGGGTCGGTTTCTTTGCCATTCTGTTTGCTTTGCCGTTCGGCCTGTCGGTGGCGGTGTATATGTCCGAGGTGGCCGGCCGCCGCACGCGCGGTTTTCTGAAACCGGTCATCGAGTTGCTGAGCGGCATCCCTTCCGTGGTGTATGGCTTTTTCGGGCTGATAGTCGTCGTCCCGTTGCTTCAGCGCGTGTTCGGCCTGCCCGTGGGCGAGACCGGTCTGGCGGGCAGCGTGGTACTGGCCGTCATGGCGCTTCCCACCATGATTACCGTTGCCGAGGATGCGATGCGCAACTGTCCCCGTGCCATGCGCGAGGCCAGCCTGGCGCTGGGGGCCACCCGTTGGCAGACCATTTACAAGGTGGTGATTCCGTATTCGGTGTCCGGCATCGCTTCGGGGGTTGTGCTGGGTGTCGGGCGTGCCATAGGCGAGACGATGGCTGTGCTGATGGTTACGGGAAATGCGGCTGTGATTCCTTCTACTCTCCTTGAGCCGCTCCGCACTATTCCCGCCACCATTGCGGCCGAACTGGGCGAGGCTCCTTCGGGCGGTGTGCATTACGAGGCTTTGTTTCTGCTGGGTGTCGTGTTGTTTTTCATTACGATGCTGATCAACTTGGGTGTGGAATATATTTCGTCGAAAACCGGGAGAAGCAAATGATAAGAATCGGGATATACTTTTATTAAAACAGATTAAACTATGAGACAAGACATTTTTCCTTTACAGCAGGGGGGGCGCAAGAGGCGTTCGCAGTGGCTGGCATTCGGAGTGTTCGGGCTGATGAGTTATAGCATTGTCTTCATCTTGTTCGCCATTCTCGGCTTTATTATATATAAAGGTATAGGAGTGGTGAGTTGGGAGTTTCTGACTACGGCTCCTGCCGATGGCATGACGGGCGGCGGTGTGTGGCCGGCCATTGTGGGTACTTTCTATCTGATGGCGGGGAGTGCGCTGTTTGCTTTTCCGGTGGGCGTGATGAGCGGCATTTACATGAACGAGTATGCTCCGAAAGGATGGTTGGTGCGTTTCATCCGGATGATGACCAATAACCTGGGCGGCATCCCGTCCGTCGTGTTCGGTTTGTTTGGCATGGCCTTGTTTGTGAAATACCTGGGCTTTGGCGATAGTATTCTGTCGGGCTCGCTGACACTGGGGCTGCTTTGCGTGCCGTTGGTGATACGCACTACCGAAGAGTCGCTCAAGGCGATTCCCGACAGTTTCCGCGAAGGGAGCCGGGCGCTGGGTGCAACCAAACTGCAAACCATTTGGCATGTGGTTCTTCCCATGGGCATGCCTAATGTCATAACGGGCCTGATACTGGCTTTGGGGCGTGTGTCGGGCGAGACGGCTCCCATTTTGTTCACGTGTGCTGCCTATTTCCTGCCGCGGTTGCCCCGCAGTGTGCTGGACCAGTGCATGGCGTTGCCCTATCATCTCTATGTGGTTTCGACCAGCGGGACGGATATGGACTCACAGCTCCCTTTGGCATATGGGACGGCCTTGGTGCTGATTCTCATCGTTCTTGTGGTCAACCTGTCGGCCCATGCGCTTCGCAGGTATTTCTCAAACAAAGTGAAAACAAATTAATCAGTTGTGTGTGTCAGTGTGTCTGCCGGCTGCGTCATGCGGCGCATGGCGGCCGACATATTGGCCCGATAACAAATCATTAAGAATTATGGATAAGATAGATGCAAAGCATGTGAACTTTTTCTATGGCGATTTTCAGGCGCTGAAAGATATCAGCATGACTATCGAAGAGAAATCGGTGGTGGCCTTTATTGGCCCGTCGGGTTGTGGCAAGTCCACCTTCCTTCGTTTGTTCAACCGCATGAATGACCTTATTCCCGGGACGCGGCTGGAAGGGGAGATCTTGATTGACGGCAGGGACGTATACGACAAGTCGGTGCAGGTGGACGAGCTGCGCAAGCAGGTGGGGATGGTGTTTCAGCGTCCTAATCCGTTTCCGAAAAGCATTTTCGAGAATGTGGCCTACGGGCTTCGTGTAAACGGGGTGAAGGATGGCGAGTTCATCCGTCACCGGGTGGAGGAGGCGTTGAAAGCCGCCGCGTTGTGGGATGAGGTGAAACACAAACTGAAAGAGTCTGCTTTCGCCCTTTCGGGCGGTCAGCAGCAGCGTTTGTGCATAGCCCGTGCCATGGCGGTATCTCCTTCTGTGCTTCTTATGGACGAGCCGGCTTCGGCGCTCGACCCCATTTCTACAGCCAAGGTGGAGGAACTGATTCATGAGTTGAAGACGGAATATACCATCGTCATTGTTACCCACAACATGCAACAGGCCGCGCGTGTCAGCGACAAGACCGCGTTTTTCTATATGGGCAGCATGGTGGAGTATGACGATACAAAAAAGATCTTTACGAATCCGGGTAAAGAGGCCACCCAGAATTATATCACGGGGCGTTTCGGATGATATCCCGAACAGTTTGCGGCAATGTTAAGCAAAGGAATAATTAATATTAAAAAACGAACAACTGTATGGTGAAATTTATAGAATCGGAACTTGTGGCACTGAAGAAAGAGGTGAACGAGATGTGGACATTGGTCTATAACCAACTGGACAGGGCGGGAGAGGCCGTGCTGACTTTCGACCGCGATCAGGCGCAGCAAGTCATTATTCGCGAGAAAAGGGTGAATGCGTTTGAGCTGAAAATAGACAGCGATGTGGAGGACACTATCGCTTTGTATAATCCTGTGGCCATCGACTTGCGTTTTGTGTTGGCCATGTTCAAGATAAACAATGATTTGGAGCGCCTGGGAGATTTTGCCGAGGGCATCGCTCGTTTTGTGTTGAGAAGTGAGGAGACCGCTTTAGATGGCGAACTGCTTCACAGCTTGCGGATAGAAGAGATGCTGAAACAGGTGCTCGGCATGCTCGAGATGGCTAAGACCGCCTTGAATGAAGAAGACTTGGAGCTGGCTCTCAGTGTGTTTGGCAAAGATAATTTGTTGGACGACATCAATGCGGCGGCCCCTTCTGTTCTGGCTGATTATCTGGCCGCACATCCTTATGGCGTGCAAACTTGTCTGGAGCTGGGCACCGTTATTCGCAAGCTGGAGCGCGCCGGCGACCACATCACGAATATTGCCGAGGAGATTGTTTTTTTTATCGATGCTAAAGTGTTGAAACATTGCAATAAAGTGGATGAACATTTGCTTGGGAAAGAAAAAATACATTAAAAAGCGGTGCGAAACTAAACTTTTGCTATCTTTGTATGCACAGATAGGCCGATAGAGAGCCTTTTTAGTGATAATCTGCCAAAAAAGATAGTTTTTCTATAAAACATGTTGTATGGCATAGTTTTTTATTTGGCTGGTTTAAAAAAAGGCTCGATATTTGCATCGTTATCCTGAAAACAATCTTTTTACCTTAAAAAAAAACTAATACCTATTGAAAACTTAAAAAGGGGGCTTTGTGAAAAGACCCCTTTTTTGTTGGTATGCCACGGCATGAGTATACGCGTCGCGTATGCCGGCCTGAGAGGACGGGATAGGGGGATTTTAGTGTCGGATTTCACCTATTTATTGGTCTATATGTAAGATTCTTGTATTTATTAGCTTATATTAGTAACTTCCTTTTAAGTTAATGATTAACTTTGCAAACTCAAAAAAAATAGCGGTAAAAAGAATGATGATAACTTATTTAAAGTCGTTTTTCCTGTTTGTATTATTAGGATGCTGCCTGCTGGCATCGGCTCAAAATATACAAGGCGTTGTAACAGACTCGTTGACAAATGACCCCATACCTTATTTGTCTGTCTATTATGAGGGTAAAGGCGTGGGAAGCATTACTGATATTGATGGGCGCTACACTGTAGAAACTCGCAAAGGCTGGAATAAGCTTACTTTTTCGGCAGTGGGATATGTATCCAAAGTGGTGGACATCATTCCCGGCGTTACAAAGAGTCTGAATGTGAAGATGAAACCTGATGACATCATGCTGGACGAAGTGGTGGTGAAACCCAAACGCGAAAGATATTCAAGAAAGAATAATCCGGCTGTCGAACTGATGAAGAAGGTGATTGCCCGCAAAAAGGACAACAAGCTGAGCGAGAACGATTATTATCAGTATAACAAGTATCAGAAAATAACGATGTCGCTGAATGATGTCACCCCCGAAATGTTGGAGAAGGGAATGTATAAAAAGATGCCTTTCCTGAAAGACCAGATTGAGCTATGTGAGGAAACACATAAATACATTCTCCCCATTTCGGTAGACGAGACCGCATCGCAGAAAATCTACCGCAAGCATCCCAAGAGCGAAAAGACAATTATCAAGGGGATGAGTTCGACGGGAGTGAACGAACTGTTTGCCACCGGCGACATGCTGGGCACAATCCTAAAGGACGTATTTACGGATGTGAACATTTATGATGACGATATCCGGCTGTTGCAGTATCCGTTTATTAGCCCCATTTCGTCTGGCGACGCCATTTCTTTCTATAAATTCTACATTATGGACACCACGTTTGTGGAGAAAGACAAGTGTTTTCATTTGACTTTTGTGCCCAACAATTCGCAGGACTTCGGCTTTACGGGCCATCTCTATGTGCTGGCCGATTCTTCCTATATGGTGAAGAAATGTACATTGAATCTGCCTAAGAAGTCGGGGGTCAACTTTGTGGATAACATGGACATCATTCAGGAGTTTGAGCAGCTTCCCAACGGAGAGTGGGTGTTGAAGACCGACGATATGATTGTGGAAATGACCTTGATGAAAGTGATGCAGGGCTTTCAGATACGCCGGACCACCCGCTATTCCGACTATGCTTTTGACGAGCTTCCGCAACAGCTTTTCAGGCGTAAGGGGACTGAAATCAAGGAGGCGGACGCTATGATGCGGGGAGACGACTTCTGGAATCAGTACCGTCCGGTGCCGCTTACGCAGACCGAGAGTTCCATGGATCAGTTGGTGCAGCGGCTGGAACAGATGCCCGGATTCAAATATGTGATTTTTGTATTGAAAGCCTTTATTGAGAATTTTGTGGAGACCGGAACCAAGGATCATCCCAGCAAGGTGGATATCGGCCCGGTGAATACCATGATTTCCAATAACTACATAGACGGTTTGCGCTTGCGTATGAGCGCACAGACCACGGCCAATCTGAACCCGCATTTGTTTTTGAAGGGATATTATGCCTACGGCTTTAAGGATCACCGCTCTAAGTATATGGGCGAAGTGGAATATTCTTTCAACAAGAAAGAATATCTGCCGCGCGAGTTTCCGAAGAACTCTGTCACGTTCACCTATCAATACGATGTAATGTCGCCCACGGATAAGTTTCTGAAGACAGATAAGGATAATGTATTTGTATCGTTCAAAACCTCTACGGTGGACCAGATGTCCTATGTGCGCAATATCGCCTTGAAGTATGAGAATGAAACCCAGTTCGGGCTGAAGACCACCGTCGAGGTGAAGCATAGCACAGACGAGCCTACCGGCGGACTGTCTTATGTCACCAATGATAGCCGGAACATGCTGATTCCTGAGATTCAGACTATGGAAGCCTCGCTGGCGTTCCGTTATGCTCCGGGCGAGACGTTTATCAACACCAAGCAGCGCCGCCTGCCTGTGTCTTTCGATGCTCCGGTGTTTACCCTGTCGCATACGGCCGGTTTCAAAGGAGTACTGGGTGGAGAATACGATTACAACCTGACGGAAATCGGACTGTACAAGCGTTTTTGGTTCTCGTCGTGGGGTAAGATAGACTTGTTTGTCAAGGGTGGTGCTCAGTGGAACAAGGTGCCATTTCCGCTACTGATCATGCCGGCTGCCAATTTGTCCTACATTCTTCAACGTGAGACTTTCAACCTGATCAACAACATGGAATTTTTGAATGACCGTTATGCGTCACTCGATGTGTCGTGGGACCTGAACGGCAAGATTTTCAATCGCATCCCTTTGCTGAAGAAGCTGAAATGGCGTGAGGCTGTGGGTTTTAAGATGCTGTATGGCCATTTGACAGACAAGAACAATCCGCTGAAGCATCCGGATGACGGCGATCTCTTCCTGTTTCCTACACGCAATGGCCTGCCTACTAGCTTTGTGATGGATTCGAAAACGCCCTATATGGAATATTCTGTCGGGATTCATAACATTTTCAAGATTTTGCATATCGATTATGTCCGCCGTCTGAACTATCTGGAGCATCCCGATGTGAACAAATGGGGCATTCGATTCATGGTGATGATGACATTCTGATGCAGAGGGGTGCGGGTGAGATACCTCATCCGATCCTCCCCCTGTTGGGGCAACATTTTGCCACTCGTCTGCACCACAAGGTAAGAACTGGCGTTCCGGTTCCGCATTGTTCACACCACGTTTCGGTTGTTTCTCTGATACCTTTGTTTCCGGCAATCAAGCGTTCTGTGTCTTGATTGCTTGGTTGATACTTTCGATATACTCCAGTATCTCCTTCCTTCCTGTCTTGTTTTCCGATGAAGATAAAAAATAAGGAGGAATTTCTTCCCATTGTTCTTCCAGCTTTTTCAGGTATCTGTTGACATTTTCTTTGGCCTTTCCGCCTCTAAGCTTATCAGCCTTGGTGAAGATGATGGAAAACGGCACTCCGTTTTCTCCCAGCCATTCTATAAACTCCAAATCGATTTTTTGCGGTTCCAGGCGACAGTCCACCAATACAAACAAGTTGGTCATTTGCTCGCGCTCCAAGATATAGTCTTCGATGATGTGTTGTATTTTCTCCACTTGCTTCTTGCCTCGTGAGGCGTATCCGTATCCCGGCAAATCTACCAGATACCATTCCTTGTTGACCAGAAAGTGATTGATCAGCAGAGTCTTTCCCGGAGTAGAAGAGGTCATGGCCAGTTTTGGGCGTTTGGTCAGCATATTAATCAAACTCGATTTGCCCACATTCGAACGGCCAATGAAAGCATATTCGGGTAAATTGGTCTGCGGGCATTTGTCTGTCCGGGTGTTACTTACTATGAATTCTGCACTGAGTATTTCCATAATTCTTCGTTTTTATACTTAAACAAATCAGCCCCATGAAGGTCAAGAGGCCATTAAATATTAGCATTTCATAGCCAAACAGATAGCCGGTGTAAGCATACACCAGGCGGTCTATGGCATAACATAATATCGGTGATGCGATTGCCACATAAGGCACCAGGCGGTCGCGTGGTTGTAGGCTGGTGAACAGTCCGAACGCAAATAGGCCAAGCAACGGGCCGTATGTGTATGACGCGATAGTATAGATAGCATCAATGACGCTCTTGTTGTTTACTGCTTTAAACAGCAGGATGAATCCGATGAAGAGAACCGATATGCAGAAATGTACAGTTTTTCTTCGCCTTTCTGCTTTTTCTTCGGACAAATGCTGTATACCCAATATATCTATACAGAAACTGGTGGTCAGGGAGGCCAATGCTGAGTCGGCACTAGAAAAGGCGGCCGCGATGATTCCGATAGTAAAGAAGATCAATACGGCGAATCCTAAGTGGCCTTCTGCCGCAAACAAAGGCAGAATATCGTCTCCTGATGCAGGCAGAGGGATATGTAGTTGCGACGCTAACGAGAGCAACAGGATGCCTAGCGATAAGAACAGGAAATTGACAGGAACGAACGAGATGCCATAGCAATACATGTTTCTTTGGGCTTCTCGCAGGTTCTTGCATGACAGGTTTTTCTGCATCATGTCCTGATCCAGTCCTGTCATGACAAACGTAATGAATATTCCGCTGAAGAACTGTTTGAAGAAATTCTGTTTGCTGTGCCAATCGTCGAAGACAAAGATGCGGCTGTGTTCATTTGCTTTAATCGTATCTACCACTCCCGCAAAGTCGAGGTGCAGTTTGCCTGAAATGTCATAAAGAATCAACCCCAATGCTAGCAGAAGACAGAACGTTTGTAAACTGTCTGTCCATACGATAGTGCGGATGCCGCTGTGGCGGGTATATAGCCAGATTAATAATACAATGCCTATCACTGTAGCGGCGAAAGGAATGTGAATGGCGGCAAATACGTAATGCTGTAGTATGAGGCATACCAGATAAAGGCGTGCTGCCGCTCCGATGATTTTGGACAAGAGGAAGAAAGAGGAGCCTGTCTTATAAGAATGCTTTCCAATCCGTTCTCCCAGATAAGTGTAAATAGAGGTCAGATTCAATCTGTAATAAAGCGGTAGCAAGACATGGGCAATGATGAGATAACCTATGAAAAAACCAAAACAGGTTTGCATATAGGTCATGTCAATGCTACGTACCATGCCCGGAACGGATACAAATGTTACTCCCGAAAGGGAAGCTCCGATCATGCCAAAGGAAACAACATACCAAGGGGAACGGCGGTTGCCCCGAAAGAACGCGTCATTGTCGGAATGACGGCCGGTCAGTCGGGCAATGAGCAATAACATCCCGAAATAAAATAGTATGGTCAGCAGAATATAAATCCCATTCATGTCATTTTTTTGAGTGCAAATGTACTTAAAATCGTTGAAATTACGTAAGTTTGCAAATATTATCATAATAAGAAATGACCGATGAATCAACAATATCCATCTGTGCTGCTGGAAAAAGCGGTAGGAGAGTTTGCCAAATTGCCCGGTGTGGGGCGTAAGACAGCCATGCGGCTGGTGTTGCACTTGCTCAAGCAGGATACAGCTGTGGTAGAGGCGTTTGGAAACGCAATGATCACCTTGAAGCATGAGGTGAAATATTGCAAAGTGTGTCATAATATATCGGATACGGAGATTTGCCGTATTTGTTCCAATCCGTTGCGCGATGCTTCGACGGTATGTGTGGTGGAGAGTATCCGGGATGTCATGGCGGTGGAAGCTACCCAACAATATAAAGGGTTATATCATGTGTTGGGAGGCGTTATCTCTCCCATGGACGGCATAGGGCCTTCCGATTTGCAGATAGAAAGTCTGGTGGAAAGAGTGAAGGAAGGAGGAGTGAAGGAAGTGATTCTGGCTTTGAGCTCCACCATGGAGGGCGATACGACGAATTTTTATATTTCGCGTAAGTTGAATGGCATGGCGGTGACACTGAGTGTCATAGCACGCGGAATCTCCATTGGTGACGAGTTGGAGTATACGGATGAGGTGACCTTGGGACGTTCCATAGTGAATCGTACCTTATTTACAGGAATAGTATAAATTTAAATGCTTGAAAATATGGAAAGAAGGATAAATAAATTGTTGCGGTGTCTGCAATTGGAGTATGTGTTGGTATGGGTGATGCCCTTGTTCTTGGTGGTTCTTTATGAGGCGGGAATACTGGCCGAAGGAGTGTATGCGGGTGATGCCCGTATGGATTATATTTTGCAAACAGTGGGAGTGTTGCTGACAATCGTTTTGATTCCGTTGTCGCTCCGATTGTTCAGTCTCTCGTTGGTGAAGCATGTCAAACGATTGTCATTGCCGGATGCTTTGATTAGTTATCGTCGTTGGAACGAGATCAGGGCAGGTATCTTGCTGGTGCCTGTATTGGTCAACTTGTCGTTTTATTATCTTACTTTGAACAATACAGGCGTCTTGTGTGCCATGATGGCGTTGCTTGCCTCGCTGTTTTGTGTGCCTACCCGCAAGCGTATGCTGGATGAATTGGATTTGGTAAGAGAAGAGAATGAAGATCCTGCTTTATGATGGACGAACGGCATTTGCAAAAGAACGGTCTTCGTCTTCGTGCTCCAGAACCGGAGGACCTGGAAGTCATGTTTCGGTTTGAAAATGCTACAGATGTGTGGGAGGTGAGCAATACGACAGGGCCGTATTCGTGTTTTCAGTTGCGACAGTATATAGAGCAGACTCGGAATGATCTTTTTACCGATCGTCAGTTGCGTCTGATGATAGAAGATGAGATGCGTCAGGTGGTCGGCATTGTGGATATATGCAATTTTGAACCTTTGCATAGCCGAGCCGAGGTAGGGATTGTAGTAGACAGAAAATATCGCAGGCGGGGGATAGGGCGTGTAGCCTTAGAACTACTAGAACAGCATTGTTTTCATTATCTGGGCATTCATCAGTTGTTTGCTTACATCGCGGTGGAAAATTTTCCTTGTCGCAGGCTTTTTTCAGCATGTGGATATAAGGAGAATGCGGTGTTGAAAGAATGGGTGCATACGTGTGGTGGTGGCTATATGGATGTATTGGTGGTGCAGAAACTGAGTCCTGATTAAATAGTGATTTTCTAAGTGATTTATTATCATTACGGTATGAAAAAGTAATGAAAAAAAGTTAGTGAAAAGTTTGCAAATGTCGAAATATTGCGTACCTTTGCACCCGCAATCGAGAGAGAAAGCTTCGAGAGACATATTGAAATATTGGTGCGTTAGTTCAGTTGGTTAGAATACATGCC
>CAMWGU010000007.1 GCA_947173895.1 uncultured Bacteroides sp.
TATAGTTATAATCTGTAACTCTGGAGAGTACCCTTTTTAGTTTTGACACACCCTCATTTCATTTATCAAATGATTGTAATCCATTCTCCAGGTTGGGTTTCATATTGCAGGAGTTGTCCGTCAACAGGAGAGACAATCATTAAACGTCCTCCTTTCTCCGAATAAATTCGAAGTCGGGTCATCTGCCCGTTTTGACGAGTTGCCGAGACCAAAAACGCTCCCATAGCGCGAAGATTTTCAAATGAAACATCCTTCCAGCTCTCAGGTATGGCCGGAAATACACGTATGATACCTGTATGGCTCTGTAAAAGCATCTCTTGTATACCTGATGCAAAAGCAAAATTCCCCTCTAACGTAAAAGGACGATATGTGAACTTGGATTTACCTGTCCCCGACTGATCCCCATTCACATGGAAAGTATTTTTCAAACAAAAACATTCAGCAAAAATGCGCAATGCTTTGGCTGCTTCTTCTCCATTAAAAGCACGCGCTTGCATATTGGCAAACCAACTATAAGTATATCCGGTCCAATAATCCGAACCATACTCTTCTATCTTCTTCAATGTGGCACGGATAATACTTTGTGATTTTTCACCATCACTCCAGTCTATTTCACCTAGCGGATGGATAGCCAGCGCATGTGAAAAATGACGATGTGAGGCGTCATATGAAAAACCTTTGGCAAAAGTCAGACTACCCTCTGTATCTAAATCGAAATCAGGAAGTTGTTTCTTCAAATCAGCCCAATGCGCGGCCTCTTCATTCAATCCTAATTCACCAGCCAATTCGGCAGCAGCTCCAAACAAGAAACGCATGAGTGAAAGGTCGAAATTTGTCATATCCGTAAACCATGCCTGCAATGAATTATCATAAATTTCAGGGCTGGAACTGAATTCCAGCTTCCGTACTCCATTAACATCCAGCTTTGAATTCTGTTCCATATAAACAGCCACATCTTTTAAAAAAGGATAGGCCCGTTCTTTTAAGAAATCCTGATCTGCCGAATATTTCCAGTGCAAATAGAAATGCTGTGCAAGCCATGCCCCCACCGTTTGAGACATGGCGTATTGTATCCATCCTCCCATCGGTTCACCTGTCAAAGTACATACTCCGGGAATATTCATACCTTCAGTTTCAAAATATTGTCGAGTATATCGTTTGTAAATATCACGCTGACTCCATAATGTATTCAGATATCCCATTCCTTCGGACAGATGATTACCTATATAAGTAGGCCAATAACTGAGCTGGGTATTCAGATCATGATGATAATCCCCTTTCCAAGGTGGAAGTTTTCCATTGTCGGCTGTCCATACAGCTTGCAGTGAAATCGGATAAGAATTCTCTCGTGTAGCCGATCCGAACTTATACATCTCATTCTGATATTGTTTTTGCAAAATAGAATCAGGTAAACTCACTGAAGACTGTGCCCAATAATGGTTCCAATAAGCCAAATGCGTTTGATAATCCTGTTTCACTCCACGCTGCATAGCTTCTTCTGTTTCATCCGAAGCCTGATCGGCACACATAGAAGAGGTGACACTCCATGTACCATAAAGTGTACTTCCGTTCTGATGCCAGCTGACAGCTACGTCATATGAAAAATCGCCATACCCCTTCTGATGATAAACAAGCTGGTTTTCTTTGCGCGTAATCGTTCCTTGTTCGTAGTCCAATCGTTGCAAATCTTGTCCGGATACAGGACTTGCCTCACCACTTATACCTGCTTTTCTATAAGTAGGTGCTATTAGGGTTGGTTCCAGATCTGTTTTCAAATTCTTGAAAACAAACCAACCAACCGGTTCAGTAGAATGTACAAATGTTTGCATTTGCGTTCCATCTTCCCAAGTAACTTCACATAAAGCATTATTCAGATACAATTTAGCTTGTGAAGGTTCTCCCAAATCGCCAAGAGAAAACTCAAGTGCTGCTCCCGGAATTTTAGAGGGAGCTGGCATTCGGTCATAAGGATGATCAAACTTCTGTTGTACGGGCAGATAATCTTTCTTCCTGATCTGGTCTTTCACCCATGCAAAACGATAATTATTTCCAGACAAGCTATCCACTGAGCGCAGATCCCACAAATCTGTACGATCTAACGATAAACGTAACGAAGAATCTTTCTTCCAAACTAATGCCCCGATTGTGGCATTTCCCAATGGAATTCCTTCATCCCAGCTTTGGGCTAAGGAAGAAAAAATCAAATCACTATCTGACTCTGTGACAGAAAGCCTGTCGATAGAAGAAGTACAAGACAGCAATCCGCAACAGCAACCTACGACAAACAATGCTTTTATTCTCATGATTTAAAATAATTTTAAAATTTGTTCTTTATCTACTTCTACAACAGGACAAAACTCCGGACTTACCATATATTTCCTCAAACTATGCAACAATTGGCGGGCTTCAGGCCGACTATTCATATCCTGCCAAAAATCGATGCCTGATACCAACAATTTTCCTTTACCGATTTTCACTTCAAACACCAAAGCCAACGGACGATTGGTAAACCAATCATCTATTACGCGAACAACCGGACGTATCTGAGGCGAGATTTTACTAAACTCGATAGCACCTGAATGACTCATAGCATCCCACCACTGATAGTCACTATAGTATTCGGTCGGGAATTCATCTAATGCCGGGTGCGACGGATTACATAGTATTCCTAATGTATGCGGAGCCTGTCTATTTGTCCAAGCTGTATTCCAAAAGATACTGGAGAAACCTATTTGAATATCTCCACCGAGTTCTTTAGCTAGTGTTCCCTGTTTTAATGAAAGTAAAACAGATGCTCCTTCATTCAACGCATTCAGAGTGGCCTCATCCAGACAATCGGTCATAAGTATCTGTGAAAAATCTAAATTCTGTTGTCTGTCAATCGGGTATACCCAAATATTCCAGTCATTCTTACGGTCGTTTACAGACACCTCCAATATAAGACGTTGAGGAGTTGTAATACCTTCGAGTGACACCTTCAATTCTCCCAAAGGTTGATTATTACCAATAGCTATTTCATCCAATTGCCATTGCCCAGACTGAATTTTATTTCCTTCTACGTCCGACAAAGCCCATCCAGCTGTAACATTTTTCAAAGGGGCGCTTCCATAGTGAGCTACTTCAGCTGTTGCTTTTAATACTTCAGCATTTGTATAAACTAATTTAGGCAAACGTGCCAACGGAACTGTATAGTTGCAAAAACGGCTGTACGCTTCAGGCGAAATATATCCTTTTTCTTCCCAAAACGCATCCAACACTCCTACCAATGCTGTTCCTTGTCCCGGAAAATCATAAAGTCCCAACAATTGGAATCCTCCAAAATCTTTAGTGCGAAGTGCGGCTTCTATATCAGCTTTATAACATAAAGCCTGCAATTTTCCAGAAGCTAGCAAAAAGCTGTCGGCCAACGCTTCCATTCCGTTCTCTTTTAAACTTTCTTGAAAGATTTCAAAGTTTTTCGGATGCATCACCCCATCATATTTACTCATTTCTTTAAAATTGGGATAGACACACCATTGTCCAATCTCATGGCTTACCATCGGCTGATTGAAACGTTCGATATACTGCGACCAATCATAATCAGTACGCGGAGCTTGAGCATTGATAATACTATTCAATCCCTGCCCCCATCCTTGAATACGCGGAGATGCATCGCTAAGGAAATCGCTGACAGGCAAATTAGGCCATCCGGCACTGGTACAATAAATGCGCCTATCGTCACGTTCTTTCCACAAAGCTGTAAACCATTCCAGATATTTGGAGCTTCCCACACCTGCCGGTTCGTTACCATACATCATCATGCAAAAGGAAGGATGATTACCAAAAGCCTTGACAATCGCTTCACTCTCTTTTAAAATAAAATCATCCAATGCTCTTCCATCTCCAATTGTAGTAGACTGGTTAGCCCACGACGAACATTCTACTTCCAGATACATTCCCATTTCATCGGCAACACAAAATGCAGCTTCAGGCGGACACCAAGAATGAAAACGGATATGATTCAATCCATGATTCCGACATGCCGTGAAAATCTTTTCCCAAGCAGCCTTGTCAGTAGGAGGATATCCAGTTTTTGGGAACGCTGCACAATCGAGCGTACCACGAAGAAACACCGGACGACCATTGATAGTAATACGTTTGTCTATCACTTTGAAATCGCGCATACCGAATGATTCCAAACGAACATCGACGGTTGCTTCCTCTTTATCTTCCAGGCTGGCTTCCAACTGATATAAATAAGGATCGAATTCATCCCAAAGACGTATTTCATCTCCTAATGAAAAGAGCATTTCTATTTCATTTTCTCCTGGTTGAAGCACAACTTTCTTCCGGATGCTCTTCCCATCCGATTTTAAAGTCAAAACAGTTTGAGCCACCGCATGTTTTCTATTTTTCAAATTGGCTTTCACACGGATACTTTTGGTTGCGACATTGGGATAGACAGCCATAGATGCAATATTTACTTGCGGGCGTACCTGCAAATACATATCCCCTACCACTCCATTCCAATTTCCTTGTGTATGATCTGAAATGCTATGAGAATTTTCTCCCAGATCTATTTCCTTCACCCGATTGTCTATGCGCATGGTCAAGACATGCTTACCCGGAGTAAGTATCCCAGTCAGATCATATTGATGAGGAGCCCCCAACGCATTTTGCATTCCCACTTCCTTATTGTCCACCCAAAGGCGAGTTTCCCAATGACAACGTTCTAAATACAGAATTATGTCTTGTTGATTCCAGTCGGCCGGAATATTCACTTCCTTTTTATACCATGCTACTCCTTTGTAATATTTCTCAGGTTGCAGCCAAAAGGGAACTTTAATATTATTCGGCTCCCTATAACGAGCATATTTTTCACTTTTAAAGTAGGATGAATCAGCAATACCACCTACCCAAGGGGTATTTAGCGTAATTTCTTCCCCAAAACCGTTGGAAGTCATTGAACCCGGTAATTGAATCTTACTATTCCATTGCGTAGAATCTGTTGTAAACTGCCATTCACCAGACAAGTCAATTTGATTAGTTTGCTGTGAACAAGAAGCAACTAATAAAGAAAATAAAGTCAGAAAATTCGTTCTCATGATATTTTTCATATTACTCAAATTATTTTTGGGCAAAGTAACGAATAAAAGAAGTTTGAGACAATGGACTAAATTATCGTGAGAATGGATAATTCAATGATTATATATTCCAATGAAAGAGGAATTGCCGGACAATCTTTCTCCCCCGACCTTTCCTCCTTTCATTGATACATTATCAAGCATTTTTACGACATAACCATCTCATTATTACTTGAAATTTATTCAAAAACCTTTAGCAGTCTTCAACACATAATCTTGCGAAGAGCCATCGGCCGCTGTAACCCGATAAAAACGATCTTCGGAAAAATCTCCAGGAGTACCTAGTTTTGGTGCCCCATTCAATGGTGAAAGAACAGCAGCATCTGAAATGGAAACATATACCCATAGCTTATTTAAACCGTCTTGGGCTATATGTTTCTTAAATTCCTCGTATAACATTTCTTTTGTCACCGAACCGGAAGGACCGGCTTTTTGTACACTGTTTATACTGTGAGTCAAAGTAGTCTTAAATCCTTTGATTCCACCTTCTTCAATATGTTCAGTAGTTTTTCCAAAAATCACTTCACATACTCTTCCCTCCTGTATTTCTTCGTTCACCGTACCTTTTTTAATCGTATCGTTATAGAGGAAACGATAAGAATACTCTACCGATGTCATCTCTTTTTCTGATGAATTTTCCAATTCATCCAAGTCATGATACAGACAGCCGGACAAAGATGCCGCAAACATACACCCTGCTAAAATATTTAAAATTCTTTTCATTGTGGTTATTCTTTTTATATAGTAATGACATTTATTCCCAACCCGGATTTTGTTTCACACCCGATTTCATGCAGAAACTACGGTTGACAGGAATCAGATAACGCTTTGGAGAGAATCGGGCCTCACCAATGGCATTATTGTCTTCAAAGAATTCATAAGACAATCCATCGCGCGAAATGCGAATTCCTCTCAACGGACCTACCAATTCCGGAATAACAAATCCATTTTGTACATAACGACCATCGCTCACACCGCCGCTCTGTCTCATGCCCCAGCGAAGTAACGACCAGTAGCGGTCATTGCATTCATATACCATTTCCACATTGCGTTCGCGCTTGTAGGCTTCGAACAACGAATCATTCCATCCATTGCCCGTTTTACCACTGAGATATTCCTTCGCTTTGTCCGCACTGAATCCTCCGTGCTGCACCATGGTGGGAATCATGTATTTTTTAGCATTTTCAAAATCCCCTTTCATCAGATAAGCTTCGGCCATATTCAGATAAGCTTCGCCATATCGAAATACGGAATAACAATAATCCAGCTTTTGTGATGAAGGCTCGGGTAAACTGACAATATGGTCATAATGATATTTCACCATGGCATACCCCGTCGATGAGTTATAATTATCCAAATCGCCGGCTCTGCGTCCATATTCTTCTAAAGCTCCTTCATTGATCTTACTATTCGAGTTGCTGCAATTTCCATCACGACGAAAATATACGCGCACCTGGCCATTGAAGTATTCACAACCATCATAAAGAATTGTGGTATAGAACCGCAAGTCTCTTTTTCTGTCGCGGTTGAAATACATTTTCTCATCTACATTCGTCCCCGTTTGCACATAAGAAGCGTCTTCCCAATACTTGATGCTGCCATCCGTATCTGCTACCAGATAATCATCTACCAAATCCTGAGTGGGCCACGAACCTCTGTCCATTCCCCAAAAGTTCATCGTGACATTAATTGGGAAATGTTCTTTCGCATATTCTGATATATTGCCCGCATGCCACAAGCCCTGATATTGCATCGGAGTATCATAAAGGGAAGTATTGGTCTTCAATCGCTCCACAACCATGATTTGCTCTTGTGCCGAAACCGCAGTCTCATAGGACCTGAACAAAGATTCATAAGGGCTCAACTGGCTTCCCTCCGCATTCAGTCCTATTGCAATCCCGGCCGAGATAACCTCATTGTAATAGTTGCTTTGTGCCGATCCGCCATCCACATAAGCTGCCGCCTGATTGGCCACACGCATCAACAAAGCATAGGCCGCCGTGCTGCTGGCACGACCTCTTTCCACCTCTCCGGCTTCCGGCAGTACAGAAGCCGCTTCTTTCAAATCCTTTATTATAAAGTTGTATGTCTCACCTATAGAAGCACGCGGTATCTGCAAATCATCTTCTGTAGAAAGTACACGGTCTATGATTTGCATGCCACCGTATTGGCGGGCATACAGAAAATAATGGGCGGCCCGTAAGAACTTCAATTCTCCTATCACCCTGGTTTTGAAGTTTTCCGAAAAGATCGGGCTGTTCGCTATTTCATCCATTGCCGTGTGAATGCGCCACAATACCCCATAATTCAGCCATCCGTAATCATCATCATTGGTTATCAGTTCGGCACGGTCTCTGGACCAGAAAGATCCGTTCAACGTACCCGTCATGGCATTTTTAGTCGCACTCTCGGCCCAGCAACTGTTCTGATGCCCGTATGCTCCCAACCACAAACCGCTCTGCATGACATCTTTATAGATGGAATATACGAACGACTTTGTCAGTTCTTCGCTGGACCATGTTTGATCGCCCGTAATCTTATCATAAGGCTTGGTATCCAGAAAATCGGTGCATGAAGAGCTTAATAAGGATAAGCCCATTGCTGCTATACATATATATTTTTTCATCTTCATTCTTTTTGAGTTATTAAAATCCTAATTGGAAACCAATGGAATAAGTACGCATCATCGGATAAGCATAGTTATCAAAGTTTCCGGCTTCCGGATCTGCATATTTAACCGAAGGACCGATGGCGAACAAGTTTACTCCGGAAGCGAACACAGTCAGATTGCGCAACCAAGCTTCTTTTCTCAATGCTGTATGTTTGAAATCATAAGAAAGGGTCAAAGACTTCAGACGGATATAGTTGGCATTTCTTGCCCAGAAATCGGAACTTGCATAATTGTTGTTTTCGTTTAAAGAGGTATTTCCGGCACGCGGGAAGTCGGCATCCGTATTTTCCGGCGTCCAAGTATCCAACTGATAGGCAAAGTCGAGCCTCCGTTCGCCTTCCTGTCCCATTGCGATATTACTCATATAGACCTGCCGACGGCCGGTTCCCTGAATGTTTGCCAATACAGACAGCCCTTTCCAGCTGGCCGACAAATCGATACCGAATACAAACCGGGGAGTCGCATCATGTCCGAACTTCCGTTGGTCTTGTCCGTCTATCTTGCCGTCGCCATTCACATCGGCATACCACAAGTCGCCCGGACGAAGGTCTTGGGATTTAACCCGCTTCGGGTTATTCAACACATCCTGCGGAGTGGTATAGAATTGGGTTCCTACATACCCTGTACCCAGATAACCATACAGATACCCTTGTTTCCGGGTATAAGGATTGGCCAATGTCACCTTATCTTCATTGGTTATGGCTGCAATGGAATGATACCAAGTGAAATTGAATCCGGCAGAAAAATCCACCTGTCCCATCCGGTCCGAATATTTGATAAAACCGTCCAAACCTTCGGAACGGTCTTCTGCTTTTGATACTTCCTGAGGCAACGCATATCCTATCGGATCAGTAAACTCATACAAGGGAGCCGACAAATACCCTTTTGTCGTTTCATAGAACCAGTCGAACGAGCCTTCCAACTTGTTTCCTAATGTGGCAAAGTCGAATCCGACATCATACTTCTTCCTTGTGTACCATGTCATGTTGATGCTTGGAGTAGCGCCGGGAGTGATAGAGTTGACCAATTTCCCGTCTATGACGTATGCATTCGAATTATAATTATAGGTGGACATATACGCATAGGCATCATGATCGGCTCCATTAATACCTATCTCGCCATACGATCCTCTTAACTTGAAATAATCGAACAGGCCCAATTCCTTGACCGGAGCAAAGAACTGCTCGTCCGAAACGGCCCAACCGACCGAAACCGAAGGGAAGAAACCAAAACGGTTGTCCTTAGGGAAACAGTCCGACCCATCATAACGGCCGGAGAACTCCACCATGTACCGATTATCGTAATCATAACGAAAACGGCCCACGTATCCCATAGAAGCCTGTTCGCTCTCGCCGTTGCTGGCTGTGATGCTGGCAGCGTCTCCCTTTTGTATCTGCTGGATGGCAGTCGTATAAAAAGTATTCGATCCGGCACTCAGGCTGTTTCCATGATAATACTGGCGGTTATGCACCAAAGTGGCCTGTACGTTATGTTTTTCAGCAAACGTATTCTTATAGTCAATGCGCACATTGAAATCATAACGATGGTTCTGATAAGACGAACGGCTGATAGATATGTCGGAAGGATTCTGAAGAGTGACATTTCCGTCGGCATCATAATAAGGAGCCTTCTCAATCCAATCCTTACGATCTTGCGACTCAATGTTGTAATTGCCGTCCAATCCGATACTCAGTCCTTTCACCCAAGGAAGATCCCATTTCAAATCAACAGCCAGCTGATTATACACAGTGCGTAGCACGATTTCGCCCGGGCTGTCCAAAATCAGGGCAGGATTATCAAACTGGTTCGAAATGGTCCCGTCTTCATTATAAGGCCGTTCAAACGGATTTCTGTCCTTCAGTCGCGAATAAATGGTATATGCACTGGCATTGGGATAATTCTCATCGGTCAGCGTACCGTTCACACTCATTCCCATGCTAAGCCCGATTTTATCGAAGTAGGCATTGACATTGGAACGGTAATTATAACGGTCGAACTGCAAACAGTCGCTTTTGGTGATTCCGCTTTGACTTAGATAGTTCAAACTGCTGAAAAACTTGATCTTCTCGTCGCCGCCGCTGACCGACACCGTATGCTCGCTTTGCGGAGTCTGGTTGCGCAACAGTTCTTTTTCCCAGTTGGTGTACGAATCCAGATTGGCCGCTATCTCTGCCATTTCTTCCGGTGTCTTAAAGGAGTTCACGCCTTGTCCCAACGACTGATTAAGTTTATTAATGGCTGTGGCATACTCGTAAGCATTCATCCGCTCGGCCGGATAAGAAGGAGAGTTAAACGCAAAATTGGCCTGATAATCCACACTCAACTTGCCGACCTTTCCTTGCTTGGTGGTGACCACCACCACACCGTTGCCGGCATTCATTCCGTAAACAGCCGTCGATGCGGCATCCTTTAAAACAGTCATCGACTCAATGTCCGCCTTGTTCAGCTGCATAAAACGGGCCTGGGTAACCACAAACCCGTCGATCACATAAAGCGGGGTTCCATTACCACGTATGGAAATACTGGCCCCGTTCTGTCCGGGCTCGGCCGAACCCTGCTGAACTATTACTCCAGCCACACGTCCCTGTAAAGCGGAACCCATATCCGAAAACGGAACCTCTTTCACCTTCTCATTATCAACAGTAGCAAGGGCGGCAGTATTCTTTCGGGTACTAGTCGTACCATAACCCACCACAATCACCTCGTCAAGCACCTTGGTATCTTCCTTCAAAGTGATTTTCATTTTTCCTGATTGCGAGACCTGGACAAATTGAGTGGTATAGCCTATATAAGAAATCTCTAATGTGGAACGGAGAGGAACCTGAATAGAAAACTCTCCACCTATATTGGTAATAGTTCCTTGGGCAGAGCCCTTTACTTTCACGGTAGCGCCAATTATCGGTTCGCCATTGACATCTACCACCGTACCTTGTATGGTTGCACCAGCTTGCTGGCCCACCGACGGTATCGGTTGGGATACTTTCATATCGTGTCCGGAATAAGCGGGAAATATACCGCTAAACATGCACGAAGCAAGTAAAAAAAATCTAAAATGGTTATTCATAACAGATTTATGTATATATTTGTAAGTTAACTAAAAAAATAAATGAGATGATACCTGGCAGGGTATCATAATGCTTTTTTAGGGTTTCAAAGTCGGATAATCTAGTCCATTATCCGGCTTCTTTTTTTTCATAGGCTAACAAGTAAAAAAGTTTATAGAACATGCAAAAATCACCACTGCAAAATTAAGGAAAGAGAACAGAGCCAAAGGTGTAGCGGGAGTGATAATAGATACAGAATGCGGAAGCAAATAAGTGAAAAAGTATACAAAAAGGAGTTAAGGTAGCATAGAAAAATATGAGGGAATAACACCGTTCGGTTGCGTCGTAAAACACGTACGTACGTGTGGGCTCACACATACGTATGTGTAGGCCTACACATACGGTCACGAAGGCTCACACGTACGTACGTGTTTTTAACCCTGTCTGCAGGCATGAAAATGGCCGTTTCATGTCCACCATGCAGAGGGGCGAAAAAGTAGAATCCGACGGATTTAATTGTTCATAGACACCATCCCGTCCACACATTTGATCACCCCTTTTTCCATCAGCAACTGTATGGCCTGTTCGGCCACAGCGCTTACACTGGTTCCCTTTCTGGAGCCAAAGAGCAACAACGTCAGCCTTATCAGTTCTTCCATCGGTATAGATATTTGCTGCTCTACAATATAGAAAGCGGCATTCATGATTTCCGGCATGGGAATATCCGAAATCTCGCGGTTAGAATGAACGCGAAAGAAGTCGAAAGCATCAGCCTTCTTTTTGTCTTCCCAGTATATGCTTTTATCGGGAAACAAAGGATCCTTGTAATATCCGTTCTCCAAGACCTTGTCTATAAAGATTCGAAAGCGTTTCGACATTTTGGGTAAATTCCAAATACGAGACATCCGCTTATATATATAGTTGCGCAATATAGGTTGCTCTATCCGGACAATCTGCTTGATTTGATGCTTCACCTTGATGAAAGAATTCAGAAATTGATCAAGATCACCGCCTTCTTTCAGATCCGGAAACTCGGCATAGACATAGTCTTGTTCACGATTGTTCTGTTCTACCACAGGCTCATTCTCTACTTTGAACGTTTTCAGTGAAACGGGAGGAACCGAGGAAGGAACCGGTTTGTTCTTCTTTATCTCTTCCAGCTGCTTGATAATACGTTCCACCACATTTTCTTTATGCTTGAACCAGTCCATCGACCATATACGCATGATGTTCCATTGAAGCATCTGCAACACATAAGGCTGCACAATCTCACGGTCCCGGGTAGTCTTGGTTTCATAATAGTTCTTACCGTCACACAATATTCCCAGCATATACGTATCCGGCTGTTTCGGATTGACAATAGCCAAATCGACTTTGAAACTGGAGCGTCCCACCAACGTATCCACTTGATATCCTCGTTGTGTCAGCTCCCAGGCTATCAAATTGACCAACCCACTTGGCTGCCGGTTTTGAAGCTGAACGGCAGGAACGGGAGACGTGCCACGCTCTGCAAATTCCAAGAATTTCTTCAGTCCTTCCACACCCTTCGACTGGGTACGTTTCAAGTCGATCTGTTCAGAACGCAAGGTGGAAAAGACAAGCATCTCATAACGTGCACGAGATACGGCCACATTCAAACGGCGCTCACCACCCTGATTATTCAGAGGTCCAAAATTCATGGACACCTTGCCGTTTTTATCGGGTCCGTATCCTATCGAGAAAAGAATAACGTCGCGCTCGTCACCCTGCACATTCTCCAGATTCTTCACAAAGACAGGTTCGTTTCCCTGGAAAGCCTTTTCTTCCAGTTCGGGATATTTACCCAGTTCCTCTATCAGCATGTCTTCTATCAGATTCTGCTGCACTTGGCTGAAAGCAACCACTCCTATACTTTTTTCCGACAATTCCGGTGTCCTCAAGCGATGCTTTATTTCCTTTACAATAGCCTTAGCCTCGGCACGGTTACTGCGCGTACGCCCCTTGTCATAAGAACCGTCGATCCGAACCAGCCGCACTTTCGAAACCCTATTGTCCACCGAAGGAAAAGTATATAACTTTCCATCATAATATTGTGAATTGCTAAAAGCGATAAGACTTTCGTGCTTGCTACGATAGTGCCAAGTCAAATGTCGGGAAGGCATGGACAACGATATACAATCATCCAAAATACTTTCCATGTCGTCCAATTCGGCTTCATCTTCGTCCACCTGCGAGGAAGAGAAGAAACTTGTGGGCGGCATCTGCTTAGGATCGCCAACCACAACCAAAGCCTTACCACGCGCTATGGCACCTATCGCCTCACTGGTAGGCATTTGCGAAGCCTCATCGAAGATTACCAGATCAAATTTTTCTGCATTCAGGTCAATATATTGCGCCACCGATATCGGACTCATCAACATACACGGACAAAGTTTGGGCAACAAAGTGGGAATTTGATCGATAATTTTACGGATAGACATGCCGCGCCCCCCATTGGAAATATTTCTTTTCAATATTCCCATTTCGGAACAAGATGCAGCCTCCATAGTCTGTGAAGGAATATTGGTTACCAGCCTGCAATATAGTTCTTTTTTGCTTAACTCCTGAAACTCTCTGCTCAGAGATCTATACTTGGCAATCATCTTCTCGAACAGCAACCCATTGAATAGGCGCAAAGTTACATCACTATTGACAATACTCAGTGCCAACTGATGATAAAAACCTTTCTTATACGCCTGAGCCGCTTCAGTCCCCGTCCTATGACCATCAACAATATAACGAATAATGAAACCATGCTCCGCTTCCAGTTCTTTCTTACGGAAACACCATTGCTCCCAATCTTTTACCAAATCGAAATGTGCCAACCATCTGTCCAAAAGCTTCGGCCACTCCGTTCCGAAGTTGCTGTCGGGCAACTGCATGCAACATATTTCACTCATTTCGTCCAGTTCCTTATTCAGCTGACTGACATCATCGGCCAATTGCCGGAATATCTTTTCGTAAGATTGCCAAAACATATTCCAATCCACACCAATCTTCTCTGCCACCCGATTAATCACTTCCATAAACGGCTGTCCCACCATCTCTGCATACTCCGACAACTCCCGATGAATCACCGGAAGTTTCTCCAAGACGAGCGCAATGTCATCCCACTTTTCCTTGTTCCCTCTGCCCAAAATTCCGAAAAAAGACAGCAATTCAGAAGAATGTTCCTGAATCTCTTTCCTATTCTTATTATAAAGGCCGAGTTGTTCCAGCAACTGAGGTACATGCTGCTCTTTCACATCCTTATTATAGACCTTCAGCTTTTTGAGGTAAGTACGCTTGGCTAATAATTTCGGCAAGAACCATTTGGTCTCAATTTCGTTCCATTGTTGCTGGAGGGTAAAGACATTTTCATCAAACAATTGGGGCGCATACTCTTTGTCCAACTCCATCCGTATCTGGTCACGTTCACGCCCTAGCCGGACAATATCCTTCCATTCCTCTAGCAAAGTGATATTTCCGCCCAGTTCCAATAATGCTTTGTTCAGGCAGGGAATGGAACAAAGCAAACTGCTGATCCGGCCCATCCAATTCACTACCTTTCGAGTATCGGGAATAAAAATACCCAAACAAGTAGAAAAAGACTCTCGAGCGGCCAAAATACTGTCAAGCAACCGGGCTATAGACTGAAGAGTTTTCTGCATTTTCTGACAATTCTCTATAGACGCATCGAAAGGTTCCAGTCCCTCCAACGGATGTCCATGCGGATGTCCTGTTATCAGAAAAACCGTATCCAGTTCCTGTATCTTTTCGCATACAGTGTCCAATTTGTCTTTCGTAAGAGTGCCAAACAAAGAATAATCAATTTCTATTTCATCACCAGGTATTGACAAATAATGCGTTATGCAATCATAAAGAGACAGCCCCGACGTATGAGGATGATGCAATGCCTCCATGTAGTCCATCAACCCTTTCCTACGATCGAACAATTGTACGGAAGCACTTAAATATTTGGCAGACGGCTGAATATGGATAGCCTCTATGGCTTTCTGAAGCTGAGCAAGGAAATGAGATTTAGTAACCTTATTGGAATGAAGTTCCAAACAAAACGGATCCAATCCGATCTTGGTCAGACGATTCTGTACGACAGAAAGTGCTGCCATCTTCTCTGCAACAAACAGCACACGTTTTCCCTTATATAAGGCATTGGCTATCATATTAGTAATAGTCTGAGACTTACCGGTTCCCGGAGGGCCATGCAATATAAAACTTTTACCTTCTCCAGACTCAATGACAGCTTCCAATTGCGAAGAATCCACATCCACCGGAATAGAAAAACGATCAGGCATGTAATTCTTGTCCATTTCTCTGGCATCCGCTTCCGGCACAGTTTCCTGCCACAAGATGCGGTTCTCCATCAAACTAGCTATGATGGCATTTTCTTTAAGTTTGTCTGCATTGCTGTGAATGTCATTCCACATAACGAACTTATTGAACGAGAATAGTCCCAACATGGATTCTTCCACAACATTCCATCCCTTCATGTGACGGATACAAGTACGGATGATCGCAAATACTTTTTTTACATCTATCCCGTTATCATCTTTCGGTAGTGGATTCAGAACAGACAGGTTAATATGAAACTGCTGTTTCAACAATTCCACTAACGTGATGTTCAATATGATTTCCTCGTCTCTTGAGCGTATAATGTAACCGCTTGTTCCGCCACGGCGTATGATCTCTACCGGCAATAGCAAAATGGGAGCAAAATGAGGCTTTACACTTTTGTCGGATCCATACCATTTCAGAACTCCCAACACCAGAAACAACGAATTGGCTCCATTCTCTTCTATGGCAGTACGCGAAGTTCGATATACAAACTTCAGCGAGTCATACAATTCATTTTCAGTCAAATAAGAACGAATTTTCTTATTATTCCGTTCGCTGATCACTAATTCTTCCAAACTTTCTTTCCAAACCGACGAATCATACAATCCGGTATCATTAGGTTCTATTTTACTTTTGGTAGGACTAGGAAGTATCTGATAATTATCTCCCGACTGCAAATGATCTTCCAAATGATCTATTTCAAAAGAAATGAAAGGTATAACTCTCTTTCCAAGCCTGATATTGATCAGGTTGTTTCGTAAAGAGAAGTCCAGCAACTTTCTTTCCCAGATCATTTGTTTAGTGATTTTCTCTTTGTTGTCACCCAGTTTTATCTCATACCTGTCCAGACGGTTGATTTCCGTTGTGGCATTTTCATGTTCCACCCCGTCTTGTTCCAGTTGCCATTCGCCGTTATGGTCTATATGTTGCGGTATCGGACGGATTTTACCGAGCCTGCATCTATATACATCAATGAATAATTCAAATTCACTTTCTCCTTTCAGCTGTCTTTGTGCCATGCCTACAGCCTCTTCGAACGATATGTTTTGAGAAGAGGCTACGGAAGTTGTTTCCACCAACACAATATCATTGACACCATCTGCAGTTCCTTTCAAAAGAAAAGAAACATCATCGCCCACAGTCTGGTGATAGAGGTCTTCCGTAAGCCATGCCCCTAGCAAAACATGTCCTTTCAACAAGACTAGAAGAGGATGGATGCCAATAGCTTCCAAACAAGAGGCATACAGCAGAGTCAGATCAAGACAAGTTCCCAGCTTACTGGTAAGTACATTGTCGACCATACGGACACGCTGTCCCATGGTCTCAAAACTGGCCGGAGTGGAAGAATAAATCAAAGATTCGGAGCGTAATGCCTCATAGACCGCAGCTACTTGGGTACGTACACGGTTAGGATCCTGCGTCTGATACTCGTCCAAGGCTGAGCTGCCGGTCCATTTTTCTAAAAATTGAGAAGCCTTTATGCTTATTCTTGAAAGAATCGGATGGCTGGGAGTAACAAAAGCCGCCAAAAGTTCGGGCATGATGCCTGCTCCGGTCCACTGCTCATAGGCCATCAGTTGAATAGGAAAAGTCTGTTGATACACCTTTTCATCGGAAAAGGTAACAGTCAGATCAAAATGGGAATCCACTCCTTCTGTCAGTTCCAGTAATTTATCGCCTTCTGGCACAATCTCTAAGGTATTGATTTGCACCGTCTGCCTTTTAGGAAGGGTGTCTATAACGCACTCTGAGTGTTTAATCAACGTCCCGTCTATTGCCACTTTGATATGTTTCCAATCCACATCAGCATTATTCGAAAGCTCGCAGAAATAGCATGAAGGCACATGGTTGTGGATCATCGCATAATTGATACATGGCAGATATTCCAAACGAACGGCACCGTCAAAATCAGCTATAATTACATTATTATTTCCCATTACTACTACAGAGTTTAACTGATAATAAGCTGTAAGTCCATTTTATTCATTCCTGGATTCAAAGATACAATATATTTAGCAATATTTCATCTTTTATTGCTATTTTAGTAAATATTTCATAGTTATCGGGGTCAAAAAGAATCTCATATTCCTGTTACAAATAATGCTTCACACCATACCCTTTTCACGATGAATATCAATCGGAGGTATTATAAACGATGATAGCGAAATAATAGTATGCGGACTACACGAATCCAATAGACAAACACCGATTTCTTTTTAGTCCGTGTTTGTCCGCATTGTTCGTGTAGTCCGTGTACTATATATTCTGTGTTTCCTCAAAACGAAAAAACACAGAATTGACAATAGAATATTCTACATATTATTCTCACCAGATGGAAACCCGTTGTTCGGGAGCCAGATACATAGCATCGCCCTCCTCTATACCGAAGGCATCATACCATGCAGCAATATGAGGCAATGCCCCATTCACACGCCATCTGCCCAAAGAATGAGGGTCGGACTTTGTTTGCAAGCGAATCTGCTCGTCGCGAATATTACCGGCCCACACACCGGCATACGACAGGAAGAAACGTTGTTCGGGAGTAAATCCGTCCTTCGCAGACAACGGAGCGTTCTTCGTTGCATTTTGGAATGCCTGAAAAGCAACCTGCAGACCGCCATGATCGGCAATGTTTTCACCCAAAGTCAAAGAGCCGTTGGCCTGAAGCCCTGGAAGCACCTGAATGCTATCAAAGAAATTCACCATCACCTGGGCACGTTCTTCAAAACGTCTGGCATCCTCTTCTGTCCACCAGTCTTTCAAATTGCCTTCTTTGTCGAACTGACGTCCTTGGTCATCAAATCCATGGGTCATTTCGTGACCGATCACCACGCCGATTGCTCCGTAATTAAATGCATCATCGGCATTCATATCAAAGAACGGATACTGAAGAATACCGGCCGGGAAACAAATTTCATTAGTAGTCGGATTATAATAAGCATTTACCGTCTGCGGAGTCATTCCCCATTCGTCTCTGTCGACCGGCTTGCCTGCTTTAGACAACATATAGTCCAGTTCGAATGCTGTAGCCCGTTTCACATTGGCCCAATAAGAATCTTTCTCAATATGCAGATCCGTATAATCCCGCCATTTGTCAGGATACCCCACTTTTACATAAAAAGCATTCAGTTTCTCTATAGCTTGGGCTTTTGTGCTGTCGCTCATCCATTCCAAGTTACGAATACGTTCGCCCAATGCTGTCTGCAAATTCTTGACCAGTTGCACCATACGTTCTTTGGCTGCTGCAGGAAAATACTTTTCTACATACATCTGGCCTACCGCTTCGCCCAGCACCCCGTTCACGGTGCTTACAGCACGCTTCCAGCGAGGTTGGTTAACTTGCTTGCCCGACAATGTTTTTCCATAGAAATCAAAATTCTGTGCCACCATCTCGTCATTCAGGAAACCGGCCGCTCTGTCAATCAAACACCATTGCATATAAGCGATCTGCTTCTCCACCGGCATACTGTTGATAATCTTTTCTACCTCCTTGATTGGTTCCACCTGAGAAACGCTCAACTCGGTCACCTCTTTCATTCCAATGCCATTCAAGAAAGCATCCCAATGAATGCCCGGAATCTCTTTTTTCAATTCATCCAAAGACATTTTATGATAATTGGCAGCAGGATTGCGCTGCTCCACCGCGCTAAAAGACACTTTGGCTATGCGAGTCTCGATGTCCATCACAGCCTCCATACTCTTCTTTGCTGCCGTTTCGTCCATACCGGCCAGTTGGAACATTTTCACTATGTGTTCCTTATATTTATTACGAATATTGACGGTTACATCATCATTGTCCAAATAATATTCTTTCTCGCCCAAGGCAATGCCTCCTTGATAAAGTTGGAACAGATTGCTTTTACTGTCCATAATATCAGCTCCTACATAGAAACTGAAGTATGGAAAGACGCCGCTATGAGCCAACGTGGCCATCAAAGGAACAATTTCCGACTTATCTTTTACCGAAGCGATCTTATCCAAATCTGTCTGAATAGGGGTTATTCCGTCGGCATTCAGTTTCACACTATCCATAGCCAAATTATAGATATCTCCTATTTTCTGACCGATCGATCCTTGTTCATTCTGTCCGGCTGCAATCTCCACAATCAACCCTTTCAGTTGTTCACGGTTATTCTCGGCAAGCATGTCAAACGATCCGAAACGAGCATATTCGTTCGTCAAAGGATGCTTTTTCATCCATCCACCGCAAGCATACTGATAAAAATCCGCTCCACGCATGGCCGTGGTATCCAAATTTGCCAAGTCAATTCCTGAAGTCATGACGGCTTCCTTTTTGCTGTCACATCCGGCAGCGACTGCCATAGCCAACACAGCCATGGGTAAATAATGTTTTGCTTTCATTTGTTTATTATATAATAATACTGTTTTTCTCTCACTTTCCTTGTGCCTCTTCCAGTTCCATAGAGACAGCCTCCCATTCTTCCACGGTTCGATCCAGCTCCTTTTTCAGCTTCTGATGTTTTTCGTACAACGACATGTCCGAAGCACCTTCAGGAGTAGCCATTTCAGCCTCCAGCCTGCCGATTTCGGTTTCCAGCCTCTCTATCTCTTGTTCACAGTCGGCCACCTGCTTTTCCAACTTGCGGATCTTCTTGTTCAGTTCCTTCTGCGCCTCATAGGACAGCTTGCTTTGGCTGACTGCCACAGGTTCTTCCTTCTTTGCGCCCAATGCGGCTGTGGGCGACACCGAAAGTTGCAGTTCATTCAGGCTGTCTATCTTCTTTTTCTGCAAGAAATCATAGATACCTCCGATGTGCTCTTTCACTACCCCACCACCAAATTCATACACTTTGGTCACCAGTCCGTCCAGGAATTCACGGTCGTGCGATACCACAATGACTGTTCCGTCAAACTCTCGGATAGCTTCTTTCAGCACATCCTTCGAGCGCATGTCCAAGTGGTTGGTAGGTTCGTCCAAAATTAGGAAATTGACCGGTTCCAGCAAGAGTTTAATCATGGCAAGACGGCTCCGCTCGCCCCCCGACAACACTTTCACTTTCTTGTCCGAAGCCTCTCCCCCAAACATAAACGCGCCCAAGATGTCACGTATCTTTAGGCGAATGTCTCCCTTTGCCACATAATCAATCGTGTCAAAAACTGTCATATTCTCGTCCAACATCTGCGCCTGGTTCTGTGCAAAATAACCTATCTGCACGTTGTGGCCTATAGTCAGCCGGCCTTCGTAAGGGATTTCGTCCATGATACATTTCACCAACGTAGATTTACCTTCTCCGTTCTTTCCTACAAAAGCCACCTTTTCCCCCCGGTTGATGGTCAGGGTTACATCGTGGAACACCACATGATTGCCGTATGCCTTCTTCACCCCTTCGCAAATGACCGGATAATTGCCCGATCGCATGGCAGGCGGGAATTTCAACCGCAAAGCCGAATTGTCCTCATCATCTATTTCAATGGGCACGATTTTCTCCAACTGCTTGATGCGGCTCTGCACCTGCACCGCCTTGGTGGCCTTGTAGCGGAAACGCTCTATAAAATCTTCCGTATCCTGAATCTGCTTCTGCTGATTCTCATAAGCGCGCAACTGCTGTTCGCGGCGTTCCCGGCGCAACACCACGAACTCATCGTATGCCACCTTATAATCATAGATATGTCCGCAGGAGATTTCAATCGTGCGATTGGTAACATTGTTGATAAACGCGCGATCATGGCTCACCAGTACAACGGCTCCGGCATTCACCTTCAGGAAGCTTTCCAGCCACTGGATGCTTTCTATGTCCAAATGGTTGGTAGGCTCGTCCAGCAACAACACATCGGGACGTCTCAACAGCAACTTAGCCAACTCGATGCGCATACGCCATCCACCACTGAATTCGGACGTGGGACGATTGAAATCCTCCCGATTAAATCCTAATCCGATTAAAGTGCGTTCTATTTCGGCCGCGTAATTGACTCCCCCCATCATTAGGAAGCGTTCATTGTCATGAGTAAATTTCTCTATCAGCTTTTGATAACTTTCCGAATCATAATCCGTCCTGTCCGCCAGCTCCTGATTCATCCGCTCGATGCTGGCCTGCAAGTCAAAGATATGTTCAAAAGCCATTTCCGCCTCTTCCATCACGGTATGTTCATCGCTCAGAATCATGACCTGGGGCAGATAGCCTATGGTCACATCGCGCGGAATAGAAACCGTACCCGATGTAGGCGTCTGCATTCCGGCCAATATCTTGAGCATAGTGGACTTGCCGGCACCGTTCTTTCCCACCAGGGCGATACGATCTCTTTTATTGATTACGTACGACACATCCTCAAACAGAGGCGTCACTCCAAATTCAACTTTTAAATTATCTACTGAAACCATTCGTTCTTATTCCTTTTGCAAAAGTGCCAGCAAAGATACGGTTTTTCTATGCAAAAAAGAGGAATTTATTGAACTTTTGATGCAGTTGCTCCGTCGAATATATAATTTACGAATAATTTGGAACGCCATTTTGGGGACTGTTTCACCCTACAAGCGGAAATTTGTTTTTTTCCTTTTCTCCTTTCATTATCCGCTAGAACGCCCTGTTTATGGGGATTTCGAGAGTAAAAAGACATTCCGTAGGCTCCCTTCATCCTCCTTTCATTCACGAAAAAAAGCAGAAGGCACGAAAACCGCAGAAGGCAGATGTGAAAGGACTCGTACTGCGGGGATGAAAGGAGCGTGAGGGGATGTCCTGTCATTTCAAACCGACTGATTGATAGAAGGTTTTGCTAAAAATGAAAGGATGAAGGGGAAAAGGAAAGAAGCAACTTGATGAGGGGGCGATGTCCTCTGCACGTACGTACGTATGAGCCCTCGCGACCGTATGTGTAAGCCTGCACGTACGTATGTACAAGCCTACACGTACGTACGTGTTTTTACGACCCAAGAGCTGCAATTCACATATTTCCCAAACATAAAAACTGCAAATAATAAACAGGCAGATAATCTTTCAAGGCAATACGAAGCAATTTCAAAGCTTTCGTAATATGATATTCCACCGCCTTGGGAGTCAACTCCATTTTCTCGGCAATCTCTTTTACCGGAAGCATCTCATAACGGCTCATCTCGAAGATTTGCCGGGTTTGAGTAGACAAAGACGACAAAGCCTTTTCTATGATAGCGGTAATTTCAGAAGAAAAAATTTCTTGAGGGTCGCAAGCACTCAGACAGTTTATTCGATAGTTCAAATCACGTATCAGCATATCCGACATAGAATCCATCATATTCAATTTACGTTCTTGCGACTTGAGATAATTCAACGAATTGTTTCTCAAAATTGTCAGCAAGAGTGATAACGGATGATCCACTTTTTCCTTTTTCATTACCTGCCATAAAGCCACCAAAGACTCGGAAGCAATATCTTCGGCTGCCATATCTTCGAATACGTATGATTTGGCAAAGGAAAAAGAACGCTTATAGTAATCCTTGTATATTTTATTAAAATCAACCAAAGTGCTACATTTTTAAGCAAACGATGTTTCTTTGTTTTTTGGCAAAGATAAGCGTTTTTTTATCGACCATACATTTTGCGGCTATAATATTTCATTTTTTTTATTAGTTTCTATCCGTCTTACCATAAACATCACTCCCAAAATGCACCAAGAACTATCCATTACATCTATATACCGAAATCTTTTTTGTTTCCCTTCGCCAATATATAATGAAAATTCAACAAACGAATTATCTCTCGAGCTTTATGACATCAAGCACCTGCATACGGATGGAAAGGGCATAACAAATCAGCGGGAGGGGATGTCTGAACTTCATTTAGTTCCGACACACTCTCCCACTGAATCATTCTATATTTCTTCCGTCACATTCCGATTATTTCTGCTGACGAGCTGCGGCGGCTTCTCTAAACCTTTCAAGGACAATTTCGTCCAATCCAGCCTTATTGACCCATTCTTCCGGACCATAGACCCCAGCCTTTGAATAATCAAACACTTCAAAGCCTATCCGACGGACAGTACGTAATGACTTAAACCGGAAATCATCTTTACCAGCCGCCTTGAAACAAGGATCGGCAACAACAGAGTGAGGCTCTTTTTGCTTTTGCCACTCTTTCCAGTTACGACCTTCCAAAGTTTTCCCTGCCAAATGCCAATACAAATTATAATCCATATCTATGTGTCCCGACTCCCAAGGACCGGCCAACGTCTCACCACGATCTTGCAGAATGATGTTGCGTTTGAAGCTGAATGACAAATGTGGCTCCACACGGGTATACTGCACTTGATAATAATGTCCGAAAGCGAATATATTATTCTCAATCCTATTATCCTTTCCATAATGCTGATGAAAGGCCCCACTCTTGCATCGATAGACCAAATTGTGGGTCATGGTCACGCCTGTAGAACCTTCATCCGTATAGAGTCCCCAACCTCCATAATCGTACGACCATACATCGTGTATCACATTGTGCGACACTCGGGTGCCTTCCGATTCGCCCAACGTATAAACCGCTCCCATATCGGATAGTTCTCCCCAGCCGATATGATGAATGTGGTTATACTCCACCACATTACGCACAGCCGGACTTACCAGCTTTGTTTGCAGAAAATCGGTTTTTCCCAGCCCGTCGATGGCAGAAGTCCATAAATCGAGAGAATTATTATATCCCCATACCCATCCGATGGACACTCCGGAATAGCGCAAGTCTGATATTTCGTTGTGGGTGACTTCATTATCAGATGTATGAAACATTGCCACGCCTACACCACAAGGAAGTTCCATTCCGGCATGAGTGATAATATTGTTATGTATCACATTGCCACTGCTCACCCGGGTGCCCGGACGCCAATAAGGTTCGCCCAGTTTGACTCCTCCCGCTCCCAGGTCGGCAAGATAACAGCGTTCTATGCGGTTGTCATGACATTCACGCCTGAACCAGACGGCATAGCTTCCCGTATGAACGATTTCGCAATCGACCAAGGAGATGTTCTCTACAAAGTCAAACATCATCGCCGCCTCCTTTTCGGCCGCCGCCTGCATCGGCTCGTCTCCCTTGTCGGGCATGGAGTATGACGCATATTGGAAAGAGAGGTTGTCGAAACAAATGTTCTTCACCGCCTGCCCCGCCTTACCACGCATCACTACAAACTGATGAAGAGCCGGAGCCACGCAATACGCATCATCCATTTCCTCTCCCTCACGAGGCATATAATAAAGGTAGCCTTCCTCTTTATCCAAATACCACTCACCCGGCGTGTCCAGTGCCCCTAAATAATTGGACATGACATATCTGGATCCTTTCGTTATTCGATTCCAGGGATGCATCCCCCTGCCCTGCACGTAGATATAACCGGAATCCGTATCAATGTATTCCGCATGCTTCTGCGTGATGTCCCATTTATGGTAAAAGCGCAGTCTCACATCCTTACGTTGCTCCATAGGGATATTCGCCAGCGATTGCAGTTCCTCCGGATTGAACCGGATTCTTTGGAGGGCATAATCGGCAAAGCGTACACCTTCCTTGAAAGCAAATTCGTCCGATCCTTCCACATAATTCCAATCCACATTGGGGGTACGAGCCATGACCGCTCTGTGTCCATTGACATAGAATTGTTCGAAAGCATATCCTCGGCTTTTTACTTCGGGAATATAAGCTCTATATATTTTTCCATCGCATTTCTGCCATCCGCCAATCTTCATGCCGCCTATCATCCGCGGCTTTTCCTTGCCTTGCGCCTTTATCAGCACCGGGCGGGCGGAAGGAGAATTGACAAACAAAGGAGAAGACAGATAATAATCACCCGAACCCACCAGTACGACCAATGTGTCCGCAGATGCATTGTCCAGCCGGCCTTCCAACGCCCGGTTCAACGAATAGAAAGGTTGCTTTTCACTTCCATCCCCGTCATCACTACCAATAGGCGATACATACACCGTATCGAGGCAACCACGGACAGCGACATTTTCAGCCGGTGCCATGGCTTGCATGGGAAAAACGCTCAGGCAAGAAACACAACCGCCAATAAACCAATTATAGTTCATATACTTACCAATCATGTTAATAAATCTGATAAGGATCTCCCGTTATTTTCAAATTGACAGTCTCCCCTGCCGTATGACCGGGCTGTCCGCCACCTATAAACAATTCGACCTCGCCGGCATTCTCTATCAAATTTCCTTTGACATCCGTCAAAGCCAGGTCATCGGGCGACAATGCAAAAGTAACCAACTGCTCTTCTCCAGCCTTCAGATGGATACGTTTGAACCCTTTCAGCGAACAAACAGGAATACGGATATGGGCACTTTGAGGATGCACCACATACAACTGTGCCACCTCGTCTCCATCCCGTTTGCCTGTGTTTTTCACCGGAATACTCACCTCAATGCTTTCCCCGGTCCGGACTTCCTGAGCAGACACCGCTTTTCCATAAGCAAAGGTGGTATAACTTAATCCATATCCGAACGGATAACGCACTTCGCCTTTAAAGTAACGGTACGTACGGTTTTCCATCGAGTAACTTTCAAACGGAGGCAAATCATCATCGCTCTTATAAGTCGTAAGCGGCATACGCCCTGCCGGGTTGTATTCGCCAAACAACACATCGACCACCGCATCGCCGGCTGCCTGTCCGCCATACCAAGCCTGAAGAATGGCATCCGCATTCCGACTTTCCCATTCAAAGCTCATGACAGATCCCGACATGTTGACTACTACCAAAGGACGTCCGGTCTTCTTCAATGCCTTCAGCAATTCCGTTTGCACAGGAGGCAGACTCATTGTCGTCCGGTCTCCACTGGCAAATCCGGCAAAACCTCCGGCTCCGGCATCACCAGCCTCACCTTCATAGTCGGCACTAATGCCTCCCACAAAGACAATCACATCGGCTTTCTTCGCTTCGGATGCGATTTGCGCAAAAGAGGGAGCCCCATCCAGTTTTTTCACAATTCCCGTTCCTGGAAAATAATCTATCTTTATTTGGTTACCAAACCGTTTCTTCAAGCTCATATAAGGAGTAACTATTTCCGACGGAGTACCATAATAATTGGCCAGCAATGTATGCCCGTCGTCTGCATTAGGTCCTATCAAAGCGATACGTTTCACTTTGGATGGATTGAGCGGAAGCAACTTCTTGTCATTCTTCAGCAATACCATAGATTCCTGCGCCATGCGGTAGGCATGTTGCTTATGAGATTCACACTCTATCACTTCTCTACCTATAGAAGCGTATGGCACCTTGTCCTGCGAATCGAACATTCCCAACTTGAATAAAATAGTGAAAAGCCTGGTAAGAGACACATTGATATCACGTTCCGAATGAAGTCCCTTTTGCACTCCTTCGGCCAGCAACTGATATAAATTTCCACATTCCAGGTCTGTACCTGCCAACATGGCATCGCTTGCCGCAATCGTATTGTTGGCGTGCGTCTTATGAAATTCCGCAAAATCCTTGACAGCCCAGCAATCGGAAGTAACATAACCGTCAAATCTCCACTGATTACGCAATATATCGACCAGCAAAGGATCGTTACCACAACAGGGTTGCCCGTCCAAACGATTGTAGGCACACATCACGCCATGCACTTTCGCTTTGGTCACCAGTTCGCGAAAAGCAGGCAAATAAGTATCCCACAAATCGAAGACAGAAGGACGTGCGTCAAAAGAATGACGATTATACTCCGGCCCGCTATGTACCGCATAATGCTTGGCACAAGCCACTGCTTTCAGATAATGAGGATCTTCACCTTCCAGTCCGCGCACCATGGCCGATCCCATTCGAGCTGTCAGATAAGGATCTTCGCCATACGTCTCCTGGCCACGTCCCCAACGAGGATCACGAAAGATATTAATATTGGGAGTCCAATAAGTCAACCCGCGATATTGCGCTACTCCTTTTCCTGCTTTCAAGGCCTCGTTAAACAAAGCACGGCCTTCGGTAGCTGCAATATCTCCTACCTTGCGGAGCGCCTCTGTATCAAAAGTAGCCGCCATGCCGATGGCTTGCGGAAAGACTGTCACTTTCTCAGGAGTACGGGCCACTCCGTGTAACGCCTCATTCCACCAGTTATAAGCAGGAATACCCAACCGGGGAATAGCCGGAGAATCATGTTTCATCAGTTGCACCTTCTCTTCCAGTGTCAGACGCGAAATCAAGTCTTTCACCCGTTCTTCCATAGGAAGATTCATATTGCGGAAAGGAAAGCTATCTTCCACCTGCTGCGCACAAACCATACCGCTAAAACAGCACAAAAGAATCAGTGAATAAATGTTTTTCATATTCTTACTTTCTTTGTTTAATTTTTCAATTCTATACATTCAATTCCACGTGAAATACCATTTTCATTATAGGCATCCACAACAAAATAATAAGTCACACCACTATTCAGGCTTCCTATTTCCAATGAAGTATCCTGAAGAACCTGAAAACTATTATATAGCTTGTCGGGGGCTATTCCATAACGCACCACATAGCCGTCTGCCCCTTCGGATTTATCCCATAGCAACACAGCCTTGCATGGATCTGCCATATCCCTGCGTACAGTAAAACGACCCACTGCCCGAGGAGTTTCACCTTGTCCGAGACCAAAGATACGAAATTCTCGGAGAGAAACATGAGCAGAGAGCGGATAATCTTTATTGACCCACTTCACATACCGAGCATTGAAGGGCTTCTCGAACTCTATATAATCATGGGGACGATCCGTACGTTTTTCAGCATTGTCTACAATCAAAGACCACGTATCACCATCATTGGAAGCATATATGACGTAACTTTGATACAGATTCGGACCAATCCCTTTCTGCGTTGCTCCGTATTCATCGTAGTTCAGCTGAATGGCATGAATGGACCCCGAAGTACCCAGATCAATCTGCAACCATTCCTCTCCGTTACTTTCAGCTACCCAGGCTGTGCGCGATTCTTCATCTACGGCATTCTCTGCCGGATAGTCAGGCAATGCAGAAGAAACAGTGACCGGCTTATGATAAGACAACAGCATCCAGCCGGGACCTTGTTCTGTAGAAGCCTCCTTAGTGCCCGGCAAAAACATAGGATAATCACCCAAATAAGTATTTGTAAACAAGCAACCGTCCTTATCAAATCCCGACGGATAAAAAGACAAACGACGCTCAAACATGTGACGTATACTGATTGAATTTGTTGCCGCTTTCCACCATTGTCCACTGGCCTCGAACATACATCCGTGACCCGCTCCTCCCATGAATCCGGACGGTTTGTAGGAAACAGGATTATAATCCGCATAACGGAAAGGTCCCATTGGAGAATCTCCCACATACACCCCGTCGGCATACGATTTCCATTCCGTACCCGGAGCAGCATACTGCAAATAATACTTACCTTGATGAGCTGTCATCCAAGCACCTTCTACATACGGACGCCTCAACAGTTCATTATGTTCGCCTGTCCTTTCCCATCCATGCTGTTCCTTATCGCTGTTCAGGCACTCTATTACCTGAGATTTGGCTTCCAATGTATTTAAGTCCAGCACCTGAGCATAAATAGGATCCACTGGAGAACAGCCATAATACATATACAGATTATCTCCTTCTACATAAAAGGCCGGATCCCAATAAGACCAGATTTCCTTGACTTTCTCCCATACACCTGTTTCAAGACTGTTTGAACGATAAAGCATTCCTTTCCCATGTGTGGATCCAACATAATACACATAGTCCTTATGCACAAAAATAGCCGGAGCATAGTCCTCTATCGGCAATACGGAATCTGGAATGATGACATGTGTCCAATCTACAAAATCTTTGGAATACCAATATCCAGATGATTTGGAAGCAAACAACAAATAGCTATCCTTATAAGACACAACAACCGGATCGGCAGCCTCCCGAATACCATCACCTCCATCAATGACCATGAAGCGATAATCCAGATTCAAAGGATTGCAAAATGTTTTCGGATGAAGAGCTACAGTCGCCTCAATTCCGTCCTTCAAACCACAACCCGAAAAAAAAGTAGCAGCAGCCATAATTGCAATAGCTGGAAATAGTTTCATTCTATTAAATCATTTTATTATTTTACATTTATTTTCAGAACACTTTCTTTCAGTCCATCGGAAGTAGCAATGACCTCGACAGGTAAACCGGAACGGTCGCCGGTAACAATTAATTGAGCACAACCAGAAAACACGCTTCTCCCTGCTTTTTCGCCAACTGCAAACACATCCGGTTCATGACAGGAAGGGTCTCCATTTCCGACTCCCAATATTCTTCCATTCTTTACCTCAAAGTTGACATAGTTACCAGCCGTAGGAACAAACCGTCCTTTCTTATCCAACACATTGATTGTCACCACTGCTATATCTTCTCCATCGTTTCGCAATTCATTTCCAGTCTCACTCTGCAGTTGCAAAGCCGCAGGCGCCCCTGTAGTGACCACTGTTTCCACATATTTCTTATTTCCTTTCTTGCCTTTGGCCACTAGTTTGCCCGGCACATATTTCACCTTCCAAGCCGGGATATCATATTTCCCCACTTCTTTCTTTCCGAGACTCTTTCCGTTCAATATCAATTCCACCTCATCCATATTGGTATAAATATGCACATCGACCGAATCTGTTCCTAAACCATTCCAATGAGGCAAAACATGCAACACAGGTTCATCCGTCCACCACGACTTATAATACCAATAAGCGTCTTTTGGGAAACCGCAATAATCCAAAATACCAAAGTTGGAAGCTATACCAGGCCAATAATATCCCAATGCTTCTCCTCCGTAATCGAAACCGGTCCATACAAAGGCTCCTCCGATGTATTTCCGGCTATCCACATAGCGCAACCATTCTTGCGCTGTCGCTCCCCAACCGGGACGATCGTTGTCATACGACTGGTGGAAGTCTTTTTCTTTTTCTGTTCTATAAATACCGCGCGTGGTAAGAGTGCTGGCTTCTTCCGTCAACAAGCAAGGCAAATGGGGCAGCTTTTCATGCACCTCATCCAAGTTACCAATATGGAAATAGTTCGATCCCTGCACATCCACAGCCAAAGAAAATCCGGTTCCCCAACTGCCGTTCATAGCTACCGTACAAGGACGTGTGGGATCCAATTTATGTTGCACCGCTTTCATACGTTCGGCCAGCATACGTCCCTTCTCCGATCCTTGAATGGCAGGTTCCTCATTACCCAAGCTCCAGATTACCACAGAAGGATGATTGCGATCACGACGGATAATGGTATTCATTTGAGCCAGACCTTCATCACTTGAACTCATTACACGCATCTCGTCCATAACCAGCATTCCCAAACTATCACAAGCTGATAATACCGATGAAGTAGGAGGATTGTGAGAAGAACGATAAGCATTAACTCCAAATTCCTTTAGCTTGCCAATACGCCATGTGTTCAGACGGTCGGGAACTGCTATACCTACTCCGGCATGATCCTGATGACAACATACCCCTTGCATCTGTACTCTTTTTCCATTCAATAAAAAGCCCTCATTCGGATCAAAGCAAATGGTACGTACACCAAAAGAAGTAGTATAAGTGTCCACCAGTTCTCCTTTCACTTTCACATCTGTCTGCAAAGTATATAAATAAGGAGATTCCAATGACCAAAGATCCACATTAGCCATCGGCATTACAGCCAACACCTTATTTGTTTCCAAAGCTTTCACCACTACGCGGTCTTCAGAAGATGTAACTTTGTTTCCCGTTCTATCCAGAATAGTATTCAATATGACTACTTGTTCATCTGTAACCGTTTCGTTGGCTATCTCTATTTCGGCATGTACCTGTGCCTCTTTCTTTTCCAAATCCACCTCACTAGTCACAAACGTACCCCATTGTGGAACATGCACGGGAGCAGTCCGTGTCAACCACACATTGCGATAGATTCCTGCCCCTTCATACGACCATAATTCCGATTGAGTGGCATCAACACGCACTGTAATTACATTTTTCCCCTTATCATCATAATTAAGACATTCGGTTACATCGAAAACCAAAGGAACATAACCACTTTCCCCTTTGCCCAAATAAATTCCATTCATCCATACTTGCGCATCTCTGAATATACCCTCAAACTCCAATGTATAGCGACAACCTTTCACAGCCTCCAACTCAAAAGTTTTCCGATACCATCCCACACTATTCTCGGGCGAACGGCCACCCAACTTCCTGTAGCCTTTTATTTTCAGTTGGTTTTGATCAAACCCTAACCCCATTCCCCAGTCATGAGGTAAAGAAATAGTTTCCCAAGCACTATCATCAAAACGCTCAGTATGAGGAATGGCCAGTCTTGACTGCTGATCGGCAAGCAACATGGTAGCTTCTTGCAAAAAGTTAATTTTAGAAAAGGACAAAGCCAATCCATAGTTGAAGTCCTTCTCCGGATTCGCTGCATGTCCCTTGGCAAACTTCCAGTCTTGATTCATTAAAGTTCTCACACGCATGTTCTGTGCATTTACTCCCAATGCACAGAATAGCAATATTCCAATTAATAATTGTTTCATTTTCTCCAAAGTCATTTTTTAATTCTCACTGTTATGGCCTTTCCAGCCTTTACTGTTACTTTTTGCTTCCAATTTAGAAAAGCATTATCTCCCAACGGTTTCTTTGCCTGTTCCCCATCTTCTGCAAAAAGAGTTACCGTAGCATCAAATTGGGTAGGATTATAAAGTTGTAACTTCACATTATCACCAATCTTCTTTATTTCTTTTACCACTACATGGTCAAACGGGTAAGCAGTTCCCAAATCCGTACGAACATACACGCCCGGAATCTCCAGTGCCATCAAGGCACCATTGGTTTCATTCCATCCTGTCTTACCTCCATCACCACGTGATCCCCGACTATCGGCATCGCAATAAGTCAATCGTTCGGTTATCTTTCCATTCGGTTGTACCCCTTCTGCATGTGCATGAATCACATCACGCAGCAAATCAGCATAAAGGACATTACCTGTCGTACGATATAACTTAAACAATGCATCTCCCGACTGGGTGCAAAATCCGGGAGCACCGTGCTTGTTTTGCGTACTAGCCCAAACAGCACCGGTCAAATTGGCTCCCAGTTGTGCCAATGCCGTATTTTCAGGCAAACGATAAGGGAATGAAACAGTCCATGTGGCACACAAATGGGCCAGATCGGCCGATTGCTTCAAATAAATTTCGTTTTGAGTCACCTCATACAAAGTCATCAGCGAAGTCATGAATGCAACTGCCGTTTCCGAGTCCGCATTTTGAAGAATGTCCCCACATCCTCCCGAAGTAAATCCTACCAAAGCAAAGTTTTCATAATAAAACGATGCGGCTCGACAAGCCACTTCCAAATAAACAGGCGCATCATAATAAACGGAAGCCAAGGCCAATCCGCCGACTGCCATCGCTCCTCCTGTCGTATTATATGCAGCAATCTGCCCATTCTCTATATCCAAATAATTTCCCCATGTTCCTTCTGTTTGCCATGTTCTGACAAATGCATCGGCCAAAGCTCTCACCCGCTTTTCCCATTCAGGCAAAATGGCAGCCCCTCTACCTTGCTTCTTCAATAACATGAATTGCTTCACCATCCAATATAATACATCCGCATTTTTGCGGGTCAGCCCGATTCCCGGGTTCAACCTTGACCCGTCCCGATACAATACCTTGCCATCGGCTCCCAACACATCATAATAATATCCGCTTTCACCATATCCGTTCAGCAATCCGAAATTGAATGTATTGCTGACACGCTGTAAATGAACATCATCCCCCAAAGCCAACACCGGATAAGTATTCATCAGACCACCAATCCAGCCATAGGACATCCAGTCGGCATTTTCCGGACAATAATATTGCCATTTCTCTCCTTCGTGATAACGTTCCTCTATATTACGCACCATGCGCGTAAACACTTCGCTCATTGGCATCAGATTACGCGGCGTTTCTTCGACTGTATGCAACTTACGCTCGTCCATAAAACGGGCAAGGAAAGCCGGAACCCCATCCACATCTACATCCATCTTATCTACACGAATCACAATTTTATCGCCTGCTTTTACTGATATGCCTCGATCCGGACTAGGACTAAAGCCTATAAATTCCGGCTTATATTCTCTGACCCCCGGAGCACTGATAACGAAACTAGCCATGCTTCTATCGGCCGACTCCTCTACAATCAACGCATGGTCTTTCACTTCCCCATTCCAGTCTATACCTTGATCGGTAAAAAGAAACGTACCTTTTCGATTCTTACGGTCAAAATATGCAATGACCGGTGTTGTAGTATTGCTGATATTTACTTCCAGCCTAGATTTAGCTCCAAATTCAGGAGAAAGCTGAGGGATAGGATTAGAGGTCAAAGCCAAATCCTTACGACGATAGTCCGATTTGTCAAGTCCTGTAGCATATTCACGATTCACAATCCGCTGGCGATTGCCATTATACACAACAGCCGGTATCATCACATAATTATCACTGCACCAATCATACTGATCGAAAGCAACAGCAACACCGGCATCTTGCATAGCGCGTTTTGCTTCAAAGACATATTGTTTTCCTCCTCTTTCTTCATCCGGAACGACTGTCACATTCCAATCTTTAGAATCCGGGCTCAATAGATTACACTCTTTCAGCCGCGCTCCTTCATAAATACATCCCAACATTCTGACTTCTACCTTGGATTTTTTTTGTTGTGGTAACCAGTTCTGAGCTTGTCCTAGCAATGAAAACAGACTAAGACAACCCGCCATTAACATTTGTTTACTCATGGTGTTTATATTATTAAAAATAAAAATCATATTATCCTTTCACTTATATAGGTTTGTCAATAAAGACAAGTAAAAAGATAAAAAGGGTAGTGAGAAACCCTATTTTTTTATCATTCCATGCTCAAATTATATAGATTAATCAGTCGGCCCAATTGTTTTCGAAACCAAACTAAAGCATTTAGACCAAAATATTCAGGAAAGAGATAATTGCAACAGACAAACATAAAAGGCCGTATCAAACTCTTTTTAAGTAACGATACGACCTCTATTACAACCTGTTTAAAATAATACACTCCTTATTTTCGTCCAATTAATTATTCGTTCATCAAATAACTTTTAAAACTTTCAAAATCCTTACTCATGGAAATACTCTGCTTGATTCCTTTCATAAATTCTTGCAATTTGGCAGGAATCTCCACCTTGTCACCGACAATACCTTCTACCGTCTCAAGGAATTTGGCAGGATGGGCCGTCTCAAGGAACACGCCCGTCTCCCCGTTCTGCAACCCTTCGGACAAAGCACGGTAACCGCACGCTCCATGTGGATCAAGCAAATAGCCCGTCTCCTGATACACCTCTTTCACGGTTTCACGAATCTGCTCATCAGTATAAGCTGCTCCAGAGATTTCCGTCGCAATGACAGCATGACTGCCGCCATACAATGCCAACACACGGGCAAAGTTACTTGGATCACCCACATCCATCGCATTGGCAATAGTAGCAACAGAAGGGCGGGGAGCATACTTCCCAGTCTGCAAATACTGATAGAAAATATCATTCAGGTTATTGGCCGCAATGAAACGCTTGACAGGCAATCCCATGCGCTTGCCAAACAAACCGGCTGTGATATTGCCGAAGTTTCCGCTCGGTACACATACAACCAAATTTTCTGCCTTTCCTGCCTTCTTCAACTGGGCATACGCATAGAAATAATAAAAAGCCTGCGGAAGGAAACGGGCCACATTGATGGAATTGGCCGAAGTGAGCTTCTTGCATGCATTCAAATCAACATCCATAAACGCATTCTTGACCAATGCCTGACAATCGTCAAAAGTTCCATCCACTTCCAGAGCCGTAATATTCTGCCCCAAGGTAGTGAACTGTTTTTCCTGAATCTCGCTAACCTTTCCTTTGGGATAAAGAACATACACATGAATACCATCCACACCAAGAAAACCGTTAGCAACAGCACTGCCGGTATCTCCTGAAGTAGCAACCAGCACATTCACCTGCTTCTGCTCCTCCTTCTTGATGAAATAGCCCAACAAACGGGCCATAAAACGTGCGCCCACATCCTTGAAGGCCAATGTGGGGCCATGAAACAATTCCAAAGAGTAAATGCCTTCTTTCACCTTTACGGCAGGAACATCAAAATTCAACGTATCATATACAATCTGTTTCAATGTTTCGGCCGGAATATCCTCACCAAAAAAGGCATCGGCCACATGGTAAGCTATCTCCTGAAACGACAGATCCTCAATATGATCATAAAATTCTTTCGGCAACGGCTTAATAACCTCGGGCATATACAACCCCTTGTCAGATGCCAGCCCCTTCACTACCGCTTCTTCTAAAGAAGCTTCGGAAGCCTGATGATTCGTACTGTAATATTTCATAATAAACTATTTTTCTATTCAGCTTTTAGCATCCTGTTATTCTTTCATAAATTCATTCATAAACTCATCCTCCTTCAAGATCCCATAACCTCCTTCCACGCATGCCACCTCATCAAAAGTCTGCACACCATCAGGCTCTATGCCGGGATAATAAATAAGAAAAGGCACCGGTTCTGCCGTGTGGGTACGAAGTTCGCAAGGAGTGGGATGATCAGGAAGCACGGCGATTGCCACAGGCTCGTTCCAAGTTTTCACCTCTTCATAAATAGGTCCCACGACACGCTTGTCCAAATCCTCGATGGTAAGTTGTTTCAATTTGAAATCCCCCTCATGCCCTGCCTCGTCGCTGGCCTCAATATGCAGATACACAAAATCATCCGTTCGCAAAGCATCCAGTGCGGCATCCACCTTGTTTTCATAGTTTGTGTTATACAAACCGGTCGCCCCCTCTACAGCGATGCGACGCAATCCCGCATAATAACCAATCCCGTTAATCAGATCTACGGCCGAGATGACAGCTCCTTTCCTGACAGATGGATACTTAGCAGACAGAAGCTCCATCTGCGGACGATACCCCGGGCTCCAAGGCCAGATACTGTTAGCCGGATCTTTGCCCTCGGCCACACGCCGCTTATTTATCGGGTGCTCGGCCAGCAATGTCTGCGACTCCATAATCAAGGAATTGATCAGGTCGGCCGTTTCTTGTGCTTCCGGCACCTCCGCCTTCACCATCAGTGGACGGAAAGGCTGCAAAGGCACATCATGAGGCGGAGTACAGTCCAGCCGTTTGTCGCCTCCTCTTATCACCAGCAAATGGCGGTATTGCACTCCGGTGTAGAAACGGATACGATCGGACCCCAGCCTCTCATCCAGATACCTGATCAGCACATCCGCCTCGCTGGTAGTAATATGTCCGGCAGAGTGGTTCTTTATCTTGCCGTCTTCCGTGCAGATGATGTTGCAACGCATGGCCATGTCACCCGGTTGCAACTCCACCCCGATGCTGGCCGCTTCCAACGGACCGCGTCCTTCGTACACCTTCGGCAAGTCATACCCCATGACAGACATGTTTGCCACTTCGCTGCCCGGATGAAAACCCGAGGCAACCGTTATCAGCCTTCCGGTACGTCCCATGCGGGCAAGCCGATCCATATAAGGCGTGGCAGAATATTGCAACAAGGTCTTATTACCCAACGCTCCAGCCGGCCAATCGGCCATGCCGTCACCCAAAATAATTATATGCTTCATAAACCTAGATGTTTGCGATGCTCATGATGTCGGCAAATACGCCCGCGGCAGTCACGCTGGCACCAGCACCGTATCCCTGTATCATCATGGGATATTCCTTATAGCGCTCCGTTGTAAGCAGAATAATGTTATTGCTGCCTTCCAGTCCGTAGAAGGGATGCTTACTATCCACTTCCTGCAAGGACACACTGCCCTTTCCTTGTTCCAGTCGGGCTACAAAACGCCAACGCTTGTTCTCCCTTTCCAGTTTCTGACGGCGTGACTCAAAATCCGCATCCAACGAAGGCACTTTCTTCCAAAAGTCCTCCAACGGGCCTTCAAAGAAATCATTCGGCACAAAAAGATGTTTTTCCACATCCTCCTGTTCCAACCTGTATCCTGCCTCACGTGCCAGAATGACCAGCTTGCGGATCACGTCCTTGCCACTCAGGTCGATACGCGGATCGGGTTCCGAATAGCGTTCTTCCTGCGCCATCTTAATGGTTCGGCTAAACGGTATGTCGGCACTGATTTTATTAAAAATATAATTTAGCGTGCCGCTCAATACCGCCTCTATCTTCAGTATCTTGTCACCGCTGTTTATCAGGTCATTGATGGTGTTGATGATAGGAAGTCCGGCACCCACGTTGGTTTCAAACAGGAACTTCACGCCGCGACGGCGGGCTATCTGCTTCAACTCGTCATAAACAGCATACTCGGAAGAAGCGGCAATCTTATTGGCAGCCACCACCGAAATGTTGTTCATTAAGAAATCTTTATATAGCGATGCCACATCCGCACTTGCAGTACAATCCACGAATACGGAATTGAAGATGTTCATGCCAATAATCTCGTCGTGCAGCACCTTGCCGGACGATGGCATTCCTTTCTCCGCCAGTGCCTCCCTATAGCCCGTCAGGTCTATTCCCTCACGGGTGAACAGCGCATGATGACCGTCGGCTATACCCACCACATTCAGCTTCAGGCCACGCTCCTGCATCAGTTTCTGCTGCTGGCAGCGGATTTGTTCTATCAAGCTTCCGCCCACCGTGCCTATACCGCAGATAAAAAGGTTCAGCACCTGATATTCGGACAGGAAGAACGAGTCGTGAATCACATTCAGCGACTTGCGCAGCGACTTAGACTCCACCACAAAAGAGATATTGGTTTCCGAAGCACCTTGCGCACATGCTATGACACTGATACCGTTACGTCCCAAGGTACCAAACAATTTGCCTGCAATACCCGGCGTGTGCTTCATATTCTCGCCGACAATAGCCACTGTAGCCAAATTCATCTCGGCAACTACCGGACTGATTTCGCCCATTTCTATCTCTTTAGAGAATTCCTCATTCAGCACCTCACAGGCCAAGGCCGCATCCTGATTGCGCACACCAATCGAAGTACTGTTTTCGGAAGACGCCTGCGACACCATGAACACGCTGATGCCATTTTGCGCCAATGCCTTGAAGATGCGGAAGTTCACTCCGATAACCCCCACCATACCCAAGCCGGTGACCGTAATGAGGCTGGTATCATTGATGGACGAAATTCCTTTAATGGCCTTGGAGCCTGAATCCACCTCCTGCTTGATAATGGTTCCCTCGGCATCGGGATTGAATGTATTTTTAATCAGGATAGGGATATTCTTGTGGCAGACCGGATAAATGGTGGGCGGATACACCACCTTCGCACCAAAGTTGCAAAGCTCCATTGCTTCCACATAACTCAGTTCGCTGATGGTATAAGCCGTACTGATGACACGCGGGTCGGCCGTCATAAATCCGTCCACATCCGTCCATATCTCCAGGCTGTCCGCATTCAGCGCCGCCGCTATAATAGAAGCGGTATAGTCGGACCCACCCCGTCCCAGATTGGTCACCTCGCCACTGTTCTTATCGGTCGAGATGAAACCGGGAACCAACGCCACTTGCGGCAGTTCTTGAAAAGCCTCGTTCACCAGGCGATTGGTCAGTTCCGAATCAAGAATGTGCTTGGCATGCTTCTTCTCTGTCTTTATGAACAGACGCGAGTCATACCACACAGCCCCTTTTATCAACGAGGCCGTGATAATGGACGACAGGCGTTCACCATAGCTGACAATAGTAGCCGATGTCTTGGGCGACAAGTCCTTGATCAGATAAATGCCCTGAAAAATATCTTTCAACTCGCTCAACAGTTCATTGACCCTGTCCAGCAAGGCAGTTCGCCCCTCGCCTGCCGGAATAACGGTATACACCATTTCGATATGCCGGTTCACAATCTCGCGGTACTCTTTTTCGTATGCGGCATCCCCATTGGCCGCCATTTGTGAAGTATGGATCAGCTTGTCCGTGATGCCACCCAAGGCCGATACGACTACGATTACAGGCTCTTTCACCGCCTCTACTATCTGTTTGACACTCAAAATGCTGTTCACGGATCCTACGGATGTTCCGCCGAATTTCATTACTTTCATGCGATTCTCTCTATTTTATCCAGCTTCTTTTGCCATCCTATGTTCCTGCCATTCCGGATACATGGACGAATCGGCCTTCCTATCACACTCCTTCAAGAAAGGTTAACCCTGTTCCCACACGGGTGGCACCCTGAAACTGTATTGATTTACACTAAAAAAATAAAAGCTTGTTTTGCTTACGTCCGTAAGCGTGTATCACGTAGAAACACCTATATACTATCCTTAACCCCGAGGGGTCATCATTGTAGTGGATGCGGACAGGGTAGTCATCGTTCGCCCCATCCCCGATGCAGTTGCAGTATGTAGATAGTATATCGTCATTTTATCGCTATTTCTCTTCTGTTTTCATTTAAACGATGCAAATATAAAAACTATTTCCTACAATCTATTACATTTTCCCATTTTTTTGCGATAAAACAGCAGAGTTTCTCCTCCCTGCCGACTCCTGCTCATGTGACAGAAGAAAATAGAATTAAAGGTTTACGGAAGCTTCCATCGTTTTTCGAGGCCTTACACAAAGCTGATCACACCCTATAGATTTCTTAAAACTCCGTCGGTGTTCTTGTAAACACCGACGGAGTTTTATAGAACACCGACGGAAATCATTAGAACACCGACGGTGTTTTAAGAATGCAAGCAGCCGGTGAGAAGATTATGCAAGGAAGCGAAGGATTATACATCGGCCACAGGTGAAAAAGCCCAAAACTTTCATCCGCCCTTATTGCCATGCAGAACTATTTCCTTACCTTTGTGCTACATCAGCCGAAAGCTGTAGCACGATTAATGATTCCAAAAGAATATGGCAAAGGAAAAGACAGTATATGTATGCACCAACTGCGGACAAGATTCCCCCAAATGGATAGGGAAATGCCCGTCGTGTGGCGCATGGAACACGTATGTGGAAGAAGTAGTACGCAAGGAAACCGCAAACAAAAGACCGGTGTCCGGCCTGGAGACCGCAAAAAGCAAACCGCTCACGCTGAACGACATTACCGGAGGCGACGAACCACGGATAGACATGTGCGACGAAGAACTGAACCGGGTGCTGGGAGGAGGACTGGTGCCGGGATCACTCGTCTTGCTGGGAGGCGAACCAGGCATAGGCAAATCGACCCTGGTATTGCAAACCGTGCTTCACCTGTCCGACAAGAAAGTATTGTATATCTCGGGAGAAGAAAGCGCCCGGCAACTGAAGCTGCGTGCCGACCGCATACCGCACAATTCATCGGACTGCCTGATTGTGTGCGAGACATCGCTAGAACAGATTTACGTCCACATCAAGAACACACAGCCCGACCTGGTCATCATCGACTCCATCCAGACCATCTCGACCGAAACCATCGACTCTTCGCCCGGCAGCCTGGTACAGGTGCGCGAATGCTCTGCCTCCATCCTGAAATTTGCCAAAGAAACCAACACGCCGGTCATCCTGATAGGCCACATCAACAAAGAAGGAAGCATAGCCGGCCCCAAGGTGCTGGAACACATTGTAGATACCGTGCTACAGTTCGAAGGCGACCAGCATTACATGTACCGCATCCTGCGCAGCATCAAGAACCGATTTGGCAGCACCGCCGAACTGGGCATCTACGAAATGCGGCAAAACGGGCTGCGCCAAGTGAGCAACCCCTCCGAACTATTGCTCAGCCAAGACCATGACGGAATGAGCGGAGTGGCCATCGCCTCGGCCATAGAAGGCGTACGCCCCTTCCTGATAGAGACACAGGCACTGGTCAGTTCGGCCGTTTATGGAAACCCGCAACGGTCGGCCACCGGATTCGACCTGCGCCGCATGAACATGCTCCTGGCAGTGCTCGAAAAAAGAGTAGGATTCAAGCTGGCACAAAAAGACGTGTTCCTGAATATCGCAGGCGGACTGAGAGTGAACGATCCGGCCATCGACCTGTCTGTCATCAGCGCCATCCTGTCAAGCAACATGGACACAGAGATAGAGCGCGACACCTGCATGGCCGGAGAAGTGGGACTGAGCGGCGAAATACGTCCGGTGAACCGCATCGAGCAACGCATCGGCGAAGCCGAGAAATTGGGCTTCAAACGCATTCTGGTCCCGAAGCACAACCTGCAGGGAATGGACACATCCAAGCTGAAAATCGAACTAATCCCCGTGAGAAAAGTGGAAGAAGCATTCCGCGCCTTATTTGGATAAACACTGATAAACAACACCATGGACAAGAAACAACCCTACACACCCAGCTGCACGGACTGCGGCACACAGAACTGCAAGTTCAAGGACCGCACCTATCCGGACTTCTGCCTCACCACCCATCTGGACAAAGAAGACCTGGAATGGGCGCTCCGGCGATACGACGAGGACGAGAACCATCGTGTGATGGTGGCTAGTGCCGAAGTGGAATACGAAGGCTACTGCCAGCTGACCCGCGTGGAAGAAATCATGACCTTTGCCCGAAAGATGGGATACAAGAAGATAGGCATAGCCAACTGCATCGGACTGGCGAACGAAGCACGCATCTTTGCACGCATCCTGCGCGCCAACGGTTTCGAGGCCTATTCCGTGATATGCAAAGTGGCCGGCGTAGCCAAATCCGCCGTCGGAATTCCCCAGACGTGCGAAAGCATCGGGGCGGCCATGTGCAACCCCATCTTGCAGGCACGCCTGTTGAACCAAGCACATACGGACCTGAACGTGGTCATCGGATTGTGCGTAGGACACGACAGCCTGTTCTACAAATACTCCGACGCATACGCTACCACGCTGGTGACCAAAGACCGGGTGACAGGACACAATCCTGCCGCCGCCCTATATACCGCCAATTCCTATTATCGAAAAAAATTAATGCCGGAGGGCGAATAACCTCAAGGAGAAACATGATACAAGAATTTCAAATCAGGGTTTTACCCGAACAAGCTGTCAACGAACAGTCGTTGAAACAATTCATCGGCCGCGACAAGGGGCTGGACATACGTACCATCCACGCGCTTCGCATCCTGAAAAGAAGCATCGACGCACGCCAGCGCACCATTTATGTAAACCTGAAAGTACGATTGTACATCAATGAGATTCCGCACGACGATGAATTTACACACACTATATATAATAAGGTAGAAGGAAAGCCGCAAGTCATTGTAGTGGGAGCAGGTCCGGGAGGACTCTTCGCCGCCCTGCGCCTGATAGAACTGGGGCTACGCCCCATAGTGGTGGAACGAGGGAAAAATGTGCGCGACAGAAAGGTGGACATCGCACGCATCAGCCGCGAGCACAAAGTGGATACTGAAAGCAATTACAGCTTTGGCGAAGGCGGTGCAGGCGCCTACTCGGACGGCAAACTCTACACCCGAAGCAAAAAGCGGGGCAATGTGGACAAGATTTTAAACGTGTTTTGCCAGCATGGTGCCAGTACGTCCATCTTGGCAGATGCCCACCCGCACATCGGCACGGACAAGCTGCCGCGCGTGATAGAGAACATGCGGAACACCATTCTGGCCTGTGGAGGCGAAGTGCATTTCGAGACACGGATGGATTCGCTCATCATCGAGAGGGACAGCGTAGTGGGAATAGAGACCAGCACCGGACAAACGTTCAGGGGGCCTGTCATCCTAGCCACCGGACATTCGGCCAGGGACGTATATCGCTGGCTGCACAGCCACGGCATAGCGCTGGAGGCCAAAGGAATAGCCGTAGGCGTCCGCCTGGAGCATCCGTCCATGCTGATAGACCAGATACAATACCACAACAAGAATGGACGTGGCAAATACCTGCCTGCCGCCGAATACAGCTTTGTCACCCAGGTAGAAGGACGCGGAGTCTATAGTTTCTGCATGTGTCCGGGGGGCTTTGTGGTTCCCGCCGCAAGCGGCCCGCACCAGATAGTGGTCAACGGCATGAGCCCCAGCAACCGCGGTTCGCGGTGGAGCAACTCGGGCATGGTGGTAGAGATGCATCCAGAAGACCTGGCCGATCCCTCATTTGCCGGACTGCTGAACACTGCCTCCCCTGGCGGCACAGCCTCATCCGACACTTCCCACCCCCTTGCCATGATGCATTTTCAGGAAGCACTGGAAGCCGCCTGCTGGCAGCAAGGCAATATGCGCCAAACCGCTCCCTCGCAACGGATGGTAGATTTCACCCGCAAGAAACTGAGCTACGACCTGCCCGACAGTTCCTACAGTCCGGGACTGATTTCCTCGCCGCTGCATTTCTGGATGCCTTCGTTTCTGACCGACCGGCTGGCCAAAGGGTTCCAGCAATTCGGGAAAAGCAGCCATGGCTTCCTGACCAACGAGGCGGTGATGATAGGGGTGGAGACACGCACATCCGCTCCGGTAAGGATTACGCGGGATAACGAAACACTGCAACATATCACGCTCAACGGACTATTTCCGTGCGGCGAAGGAGCCGGATACGCCGGCGGCATTGTTTCGGCAGGCATCGACGGAGAGAAATGCGCCGAAGCCGCAGCTGCTTATTTAGGCGTAAATCCATAAGGCCACAGAATAAGAGAACTCCCTCCTCCGGTCTCCGGCCAATCCGGAAAGCCCCGGAGAAGGGAGCCCACTTCCCCGTCCGACAACGAAGCCCGGTCCGTATCATTTCAAATCGCAACCGATCTTATCAAAAGGTATAGGCTGGAAATGTTCAATCCGATCGAACACAGGAGCCTTGTCAATAAAGCCTTCCAATATGTTCTCCTCGTTCTTGAATCCGGGATTCTGCTGAGCCATGTAGTTATTATACCATTCGGCATAGTCAAGCGAGCCGGAAATCAGATCCTTTATCTTATAAAACAAGTTCCCGGCTATCACATTGTTGCGCGGAAAGCTGGGATCGCCTTTCCAATAATCGACCAGCAAAGGATATTCTTGGCTGTACGGAGGTTCATTATATTTCACTTCGGTCAGACGCTGATCAAAAATCCCCCCCTTCTCCATCGTACTTCTGCTCCAGTTCTGCATACGGTTATCAATGTGTATGGCTACAGGCATGTCTACAAAAATATTGTTCCGATACACATTGTCGTGTCCTCCGCCTATCAGCACCGGCAAAGTGCCCGCCCGATAATACACACATCCGTACACTTCCATGTCGCACGCCCCGTCGTCGTGATAAGTGGCCGAGACACGATGACGGGAATCGAAATGATGAAAATAACAATACTTCACCTTGATGCCCCTTTCCGAAGGATCACGTCCATAATACAGCGCACCCTGATCGTCTACTTCCTTGCACACATGATGAATATCACAATACTCCACCAGATGATTATTCCCATGAATAAGAACAGCCATGCTGGGAGCATCGAAAATCTCACATTTCGACATACGGTTGCCCACGCCGTCGATGGATATGCCCGGACGATATGATTTCTCTATCCGGTTAAAATCGTATATCCTGCAATTCTCCACATAATTGCCGGCCGGAGCCAGCGTACGCCGGTCGCCACCTCCCAGATTGATACCTCCCGATCCCACTTGATAAATCACGGAATTACTTACCCCGTTATTTTTTCCCGCGCTACGATTGAACAAAATATCATCATACAGGCGGCTCCCCAATGAGCCTATCACCCCTCCTACACCATCTTTGTATTTCAGGTCCGAATCATGCTCCGCCTTATATATATCGCCATCAGGCAAATCGCCCCGACCTATCGAGACAGCCACATAGCCCAAATTCCTGAACGTGCAACTATCCACCCGGACCTGTTCCGAAGTCTCCATATACACTCCCATTCCACGAGAGTACTCGAAAGTGAACCCCTGAATCAACACATTCTTCGATGACTCCACATAGAACATCGGCTCTTCCATAATGGAAATGTCTATGCGGTCGATCTTTTCATCTTCAGGAAGAAAATACAGTTTCCCCCTTTTCTTGTCTATAACATATTCGCCCGGCTCGTCTATCTCCTCGACAAGGTTCAATGCATACCAGCGACGAAATGAAGCTCCGGTCATAAAACCATACATAGTAGGCATGGCCGCCGTAATGGTCTTCTCCGCCGGATCTATGGACTTCACAGGAATCATATCATCAGCATACCCATAAGCAAAATATCCCGCTATCCACACATCATCGGCCGATTTCCACGATGAGGGGCGTTCTTCCGAATACTCGAACACCGGATCGCCTATTCCAAATGTCTTATTACGCGGAATATCTCCCGTACAACGAACCTTTCCGATCAACACCGTACTGTCATTGGGCCAGCGCGATACATGCTGCGCCTTGCCATTGATAAAGAGTTCGCTCCACGATGGCAAAGCGGCACGTCCAAATCCCTTGGGAGTAATTCCTGCAAGCTCAATTCCAAGCGAGTTCATATCGATCTCTCTGACTTTATCTTTCACTCCATCCTGAAGCCGGTCTCTCACCGACGGTTCCCTGACGGCTTTAGCCCGGCTTCCTCCCAACGATACACCGCCTGTGAATGAAACCTTTTCGGATCGGTAAGGACGAAGAATAAGGTTTTCATTCTTAATCTTTAAACTACCAGACAACTGGTACGTTCCGCCTCTAAATAAAATCTCCACCGTATCGGCCTCATGTTTCCCGGCCTTGTCTACCGCCTTCTGGGGTGTCTTGAATGGATGAGCCAACGTACCGTCTGCATTATCATTCCCCTTGAGTGACACATAATAAATATACTTTTCTCCAAATGCAACAAAAGGCATCCAAGCCAACATAAACCATAGCAGGCACTTTTTTCTTTTCATTTTCATCTAGTTATAAATTCAATCAAACAAATTCTATCTTTCTTTTCTTCTGATCTGCGTTCCTACATTGCCATCGTACGAACAATTACAAACATTCCAACAGTCATGAATCAATTTAATCAATCGAACAGTAAAGATAAACAATAATATAAAAAGTTCGATGCATGAAGCAAAAATTTTGCATCTCGTTGGCCAAACAAACGAATATAGACCGACAATGCAACTAATAACAGCCTGAAAAGAAAAACAGTTTATTCATGCAAATGGCATACAAAACCGAGATTTATAACTAACTTTGCACCAAAGAAAGAATCCATGCATCACCACGAAATAGCCATAGTAGATATTAACACACTGACTTGCCTGGGACTAAAAAGCATATTAGAAACCATTATCCCGACAGCGACTATCCGTGTGTTCCATTCCTTTGGCGAACTGACGGATGACACACCGGACATGTATGCCCATTACTTTATCTCCGCTCAAATTTATTTCGAACATACCTCTTTCTTCTTGCCGCGCAAACCTAAAACCATCGTATTGGCCGGAGGAGACAACCTACCGCAATTATCCGGAGTGCCACAGCTGAATATTTACCAAGACGAAACATCCTTGATAAACGACATCCATCGACTGCGCCAATACGGACATCAGGGAAAAGGACCGACAGCCGGAAAAGCAACAGCCACATCCGAAAGGCCGGAACACGAACTGTCCGCACGCGAAATAGAAGTTCTGACACTCATCACCAAAGGACTAATCAACAAAGAAATAGCAGACAAACTGCACATCAGCCTGACCACTGTCATCTCGCATCGCAAAAATATCACTGAGAAACTAGGCATTAAGTCTGTCTCCGGACTGACCGTTTATGCCGTAATGAACGGCTACATCGAAGCGGACAGAATTTAAGACACAATCCAGAGCAGAAGATAAAATCCTCATTTATTAGGATTGCACACCCGAACGAAATGGTGTTACTTTGCAAACAAAAAACATAGCCGCCACAAAAGGCACGGGAAGAGACCGGACAATATGCCGGAACGGACTACATCCGACATGCTTCGCATGCTTGGTTCGGGCAGCACATCCAATAAAGACAACAAGAAACAGATATGAGAAAAAACATGTTAGCCATTACAGGCTGCCTACTGGCCGCTACAGTTTGGGCGGAAAACATCCATCCTGAGCCGAAAGATACCACCAAAGTGATCGACATAGAAGAAGTGGTAGTCATTGCCTCACCCAAAGAAACAGGAAAACCGAGAGAACTTCCCGCATCCGTATCGTTGCTCTCGCAAAAAGACATGCAAACCAACCGGATCACTTCACTGAAAAATATAAGTTCGCTGGTTCCAAACTTCTTCATGCCCGACTACGGGTCGCGGCTCACTTCGGCCATTTATATCCGAGGAATCGGCTCACGCATCAATACCCCTGCCGTAGGACTTTATGTGGACAACATCCCTTATATCGACAAATCGGCCTTCGATTTCAACTTTTACGACATTGAACGCATTGACATCCTCCGTGGCCCGCAAGGAACTCTATACGGACGAAACACCATGGGTGGACTAATTAAGGTACATACCCGCTCTCCGTTCTTTTATCAGGGAACGGATGTCAAACTCAGCTATGGAAGCAAAAGCAACTACTACAGCGCGTCACTGACCCATTACCACCGCTGGAACGACCGTTTCGCTTTCTCGGCTGGCGGATATTATGAAGGCTCGGACGGATTCTTCCGCAATGCCTTCAACGGAAAGAAAATAGATAAGATGAAGGCCGGAGGCGGACGCATGCGAGCCATCTGGCTACCTTCGGAAAACCTGAAACTGGACTATAGCATAGGATATGACTACAGCGACGAAGGAGGATACCCATATTACTACACCAAGCCGGAGGAAGGATATGAAAGCGAAAACGAGAAATATAAAGACCATATAGGAAAAATATCATACGACCAAGATTGCAGCTATCGCCGCGGATTGTTCAACACCGGTCTGAATCTAGAATATCAGGCACAAAAATTCACAGTAAACGCCGTTACAGGATTTCAGAACCTGAACGACCGCATGTTCCTAGATCAGGATTTCCTACCGACCAGCATCTACACCATCGAACAAAAGCAACGCTTGAACAACCTTAGCGAAGAAATCACCTTAAAAAGCAAAAACAACAAACATTGGCAATGGGTGACGGGAGTCAGCGGATTCTATCAATGGCTGCACACGAATGGTCCGGTAGACTTTATGAAGAACGGAGTGGACGAAATGATTGAAGGAAACGTCAATACCATTTTCAAGAAGATTCATCAATCCAATCCCCGTGCTCCAGAAATGAGTTTGGACGTACTGAACAGTAGCGTTCGCGTGGGCGGAATCTTTGACACACCGATATTCTGTACAGCATTGTTTCATCAGTCTACCTTCAACAACCTGTTTGTGAAAGGACTTTCGATGATAGCCGGACTACGTATGGAATACGAGAATATGTCTATGAACTATTTTTCGGACAGCCACATCGATTTCGATTTCTTTCTTAAGATGGCAACTCCTCCCTTTCAGATCCCGTTCAAAGAGTTGAAAGCCTTGCCACTGTTAAAAGGAAAAGAAAAGAACGACTACGTGCAACTGCTCCCCAAACTGGCTTTCAAATACGACCTAGGTTCTGCAGGCAACCTCTATGCCAGCATTGCTAAAGGATATCGGTCGGGAGGATATAATGTGCAGATGTTTTCGGAACTGATACAAAGCGACATGCAACAAAAAATGATAAAGGCCATACTAGACAAGACACCGGAAGCCATGAAAGGCATGATAGAAGGAATGATACAACAGCATCTGCCCAACTATGGCAAAGAGCTGAACGTAAAAGAAACAACAGTCTACAAACCCGAATATAGCTGGAACTACGAAGCTGGAGCACACCTCAACTTGTTCAACGGTAAACTAAAAGCTGATTTAGCCGCATTCTACATGGATACCCACGATCAGCAAATCGCCAAGTTTGTCAACAGCGGACTGGGACGGATGATGGTCAATGCCGGCAGCAGCGAAAGTTACGGAATAGAAGCCAGTTTGCTAGCCTCGATCAGCAGAAACCTCAGCATGAATGCAAATTACGGTTATACCCGCTCCACATTCAAGAAATATGACGGAGGCATCACATCGTCGGAAGAGCATATCGACTATAGCGGCAACTATGTTCCCTTTGTTCCCCACCACACTGCGAACGCCGGAGCAAGCTACAGCTTCTTCTTCGATGGCAACTGCCGGATACAAAGCCTGACCATAGGAATGAACTATACCGGAGCCGGGAAAATATATTGGACCGAAAAAAACAATGCCTCACAAAGCTTTTACGGCACACTGAACAGCCAGCTTTCTCTGAAAGCGCAAACCTTGCAAATAGACGTATGGGGACGAAATCTGACCAACAAGAAATATACGACCTTTTATTTTGAAACGATGCACAGAGGATTCGAACAAAAGAGCAGGCCACTTCAGCTGGGAGTAGACGTTCGTTATCACTTCTAAACGCATCCCGTGTTCACACACCGCTTATTCATTCACCGCCCCACAATGAGAACATACCCCCTTATCCTTCAGCTTTGCACCGCAATTGCCACAGCTGAACCGATATAGGGAAGTATGCCTCACGTGGTTGAAAGACCACGCAGCATACATCAACAAACAAGGATAGCCTATATAATAATAGGTGGCGAATGAAAAAAACAAATATAAAAAGATGCAACAGGACAGTAATCCCAACAAATAGAAGAAAGCCGCTTCGACATGCGTCTGATGAAACAAATCATCTAATGTAGCCAACCCAACAAGAACAATTCCCCATACATTGAACATAAAAAGAGAAAGAATCCAAGGAAGGCCGAAAGGATTCAGAGACGGATTATAATAAAATTGCTCCCATATATCCGGAACAAAATGCTGGATGCTGGCATAAAGTGTGGCCGCCGTAGCCACCAGCCACGAAAGAATGGTGGGAAAAACACTGTCAACATCATTCAGCCAAATGAGTTGCAACTGCTGGCGACAAACAGCTCTATGGATATACCCCATGCCAAACAGTCCCACTATCACTAAAAAGGCAATCGTATGGGAATTACTGAAAAAATGAATGAACTGTGACACCGGATCGACCGGAACAACCTTCTCCAACAACTCTTTTTCATGCACCCAGCCCATTGTCTCCTGATCTCGAGCCACTTTTACCCACACAGAATCCACACTGTCGGCCGACAGCACCATAAATTCGGCCACCACCAAACGCTCTCCCTTAAAAACAGGAAGCATATCGACCAACGGCAATTGCTGTAACAGCAAAGAATCGGAAGTTACTTCGAAATTACAATTCAGTGTATAGTGACGTTCCATCAAATAATTGACAGAATCCTTTATTTTGGATGACATATCCTCGCCTGATACAATAGGTGAAGAATATGTACAAGCCATTAAAAGAGCCAGTACCAAACATAAAAATCCAATGTTCTTACTCTTCAGCATATACTTTCATCTGACAATTCCTACAATCAAATTCCAATCGGAAACGCCTACCATCCGAACTGATCAGGAAATAAGGTTCTTTATAAGGAGAACGCACCTTATGACGAACAGGACACCACCCCATACTGTAGCGCAGGCAATGCTTACAAAACATCAGTGCTGCTCCTGCCGCCGGAACCTTTTCATAAGCCGGAGCTACGTGCCGCACTCCATGCTTCTTATAAAAAGAAGCAGCCTCAGCATTCATTACATTGCCCAGATAGCTTAATTCATCTATCGGAAAGGCATGATGTGTCTTTGTCAACCTACAAATTTCACGATGGTAATTCATGCGGCGAACCGACAGTAGCCTCTCGACTCCGGACCGGCGCAACTCAGCAAGCATGGATGCAGGAACAAACCAGTTTCCAGTCCAGTCGATCACTATATCCGATGCCTCGAACGGAGTATTTCCCAGCTTACCAAGCTGTACACGCACATTTTCCTCCTGCGAAGTACGTGCCGGTTCCTTCTCGCGTTCCAGCACCACGCTGATTCGATAGCCGTCTTCATCTGTCAATGTCAGAGTAAATCCAAACTGATTCTCGGCCAGCCTCATCGCAACTGCAATCTTACGTTCGGCAGACTTACGCGACATGACTCTCTCAAATTCCTGATCGAAATTGCGATAGAGCACAGTCCGGGGACTGACGCAGGGCATCTCCTGAGGACACAGTTTATTGTTCTCCACCCTGTTGATGCGGAAACCTTGCAACTTGCCATTCTCGTCTAAAAAGCAAACTCCATCTCCATTATTAAAGGGTTTGACTCCTGCTACGGTAAGATAATTACTACGAATTTCTTTCACTGTCCCCATTTTCTCTCCCAAAGATTTGGGAGTATCAAAAGAGAAGATCTCTTTGTTTCGGTCGAACAGGAAATAATTAGTGAAACCACGGCTGAAACTCTTGTCCAATTGGGGTTTGAACTCCAGTCTTACGCTTCCCGACGAAGCACGCACATATTCTTTACGGTACTTGAAGATGGCATCCAACTTCCGGCGGTAGTATGCCGTCACATTCTTGACATAGGACACGTCTTTCAGCCGCCCTTCTATTTTCAACGAAGAAGCCCCGGCGTCCAACAATCGTTCCAATTCTTCGCTCTGATTCAAGTCTTTCAGCGACAGCAAGTGCTTGTTTTTCACCATGACCCGACCTTCCGCATCCACCATGTCAAAAGCGAGCCGGCAGAACTGAGCACATTCCCCTCGGTTGGCACTCCGTCCAAAACAGGCTTGACTCACATAACACTGCCCGCTATAGCTGACACACAAAGCACCATGCACAAAAACCTCTAAAGGTACTTCGGGACAAGCCTGATGAATATCACTTATCTCAACAAGAGAGAGCTCGCGGGCCAACACCACCTGACGAAAGCCGGCTTCGGCCAGAAACCTGACTTTTTGCGGGGTACGATTGTCCATCTGCGTACTGGCATGCAACGGAATAGGTGGCAGGTCTAGTTCCAACAATCCCATATCCTGTACTATCAAAGCATCCACTCCGACACGATACAACTCCCAGATCATGCGCTCCGTCTCTTTCAGATCTTCATCTTTCAGAATAGTATTCACTGTCACATAAATCCGTACATAATACAAATGAGCATATTCCACCAGCCGGGCTATATCGTCCATTGAGTTGCCTGCCGCAGCCCGTGCTCCAAAACGGGGAGCACCAATGTAGACGGCATCGGCACCATGATCAACAGCTGCAATGCCACATTCCAAATTTTTGGCCGGAGCCAACAATTCTATTTTTCGTTGTCTGGTCATCGTATCTCGTTTATGTCGAACGGAGTCTCCTGATAGACATAATAGTTCAGCCAATTGGAGAACAATAAATTGGCATGCCCTCGCCAACGCACCACCGGCGTCTTGTCGGGATCATCATCCTTATAATAATTCACAGGTTTTTGAATGGACAACCCTTTGCCCAAATCCCGTCTATACTCTGTGTCGAGCGTATAAGGAGAGTATTCCGAATGGCCGGTGATAAAAAAATCACGCCCGTTACGGGCCATAGCCATATAGACTCCTGACTCGTCCGACTCTGCTATCAAGACCAGATCCTTTACTTTCAGGATGTCTTCGCGGCGTATTTCAGTATGACGGCTGTGAGGCACAAAGAACTCATCGTCAAAACCACGGAAAATGGGCAATCCCTGAACATTGACATGATGACGGAAGATGCCAAACATTTTTTGCTCCAACGGATATTTGGGTATACCATAAAAATGATAAAGACCGGCCTGAGCGGCCCAGCAGATGTAGAGCGTAGAGGTGACATGAGTGCGCGCCCAATCGAAAATAGCCGTAATCTCGTCCCAGTAATTCACTTCCTCGTATGGCATCTGCTCTACCGGCGCCCCTGTGACGATCATTCCATCATACTTCTCGTCACGCATCAGGTCAAAGTCGCGATAAAAGGCTTTCATGTGCTCTATCGGCGTATTCTTTGAAGTATGGCTTTTCAGTTTCATAAATGATATTTCCAATTGCAGCGGAGTATTGGAAAGTAATCGTACCAAATCTGTCTCTGTCGTTATTTTCAACGGCATCAGATTCAATATCACGATTTTCAACGGACGAATGTCCTGCGTACTGGCACGCGAATTGTCTATGACGAAGATATTCTCTTCTTTCAGCAATTCAATAGCAGGTAGTTTATCGGGTAAATTTAACGGCATTTTCTTATCTGTTAATTAGTTGCAAGTGCAAAATTAAGAAAATCCCGCTAAATCTCCTTACTAAACTACCTTTTGAAACAAATAAAATGAGAATAATTATATTTTCGCCTGCTGGTATTCACCTTCTTCCTTTACATTTTCCTTTGTCTCAAGTAGTATGACAAAAGGATGGTCGGTCTTGTAGGAGGCAGGAATCACCACATGATACAAAGAGCTGTTTCGCTTGTTTTTTCCCGCGTTTTGTATTTCCGTTTCTTTATTATCCTCCAGGAAATAAGCTTTTACAGGTTTCACGCCTCCTTTAGGTATTTCTATCTTCAAGAGGTTGTTAATCGGCCGATTGAAGACACACATATATAGTTTATTACCTTTCTGTGTGAAATATCCCCAATCCTGTTTTCTTACGTTCGAATGAGATGTACCATAGATAGCCTCGCTGTTTATTTTCATCCAATCACCGATCTCTTTAGCTAGTTTTGCTTCTTCCGAACGAATGTTTCCTTTACCGTCGGGACCAAAATTAAGCACAAAGTTGCCATTCATAGAAACAGCTTTTACCATCATTTCCAGCAAATCGTAAGATGTTTTTACGTATCCCTTCCATTCGGAATGATAGCCCCATTGGTTTTCAGGAACGGTCATCACACAATCCCAGTCACTACCATGCAAATCTTCCATAGAATCCGGCAAATCCCTTTCCCAAGTCTGATCATAATCATCAATCAAATCGCCATTGGAATCATAATGGCGTTTTCCATATTCATCGGCACGAAAGCGGCTGCCGATAATCAGTCCCGGATGTAAATTCCGCAATTCAAGTCCTAAAGCGTCCACCCAGGCCGCCTCGTTGATCCAAGCTTTATCCCAACTACCGTCAAACCATAATCCTTTAATTTCGGGATAAGCCGTCAGCAATTCTACCAACTGGTTTCGGGTGAACGCTTTGAACGATTCATACGCAATGCTGTCTTGCCGGGTTTCGGGCACAGCCGAACGATAACCTTTATGATTCCAGTCGATAATAGAAAAATAAAGATGTACATCAATCCCTTCGGCCGTATAGGCATCTACTATTTGCTTTACCACATCTTTTCGATAGGGAGTATGAGCAATGGTGTAATCTGTATATCGGCTGGGCCACAAGCAAAAGCCATCGTGATGCTTGGTTGTAAATATCACATAATTTGCTCCCATCTGTTTGGCCTGCCTCGCCCATGCCTTCGCATCAAAAGAGATTGGATTGAACTGCTTGTACAAATTATCGTATGCATCTTTAGGCATTTCTTTCCACGAGCGTATCCATTCGGCAGCTCCGGGATAGCATTTATCCTCCCAAAAGCCCCCGAGAATGGCATATACTCCCCAATGTATGAATTGTCCTAGTCCATGCTGGCGCCAGCGTTCCATATCCACATCCGTACGGTTTCCTATCCGATGAGCTCCATGCTGTAAAGGGACAGAAGTCCGCCGGGTCTGTGCCTGTACTCCAAACACCAGCAACGAAAGCAAGAACAATGTATAAAAATTATTTTTCATGATTACAATATGTTATGAATAAAGGTTATCATTAATTTGCCAATACGCCAACATGCTATGCTCGTTCATTGTCATATCGGCAACCGGCTAAAGCCCTACATGTTCTTTTGTTTTTTCTTTAGGATCAGCCAGTTTCATCCGATCCTTGTTTTCGGGAGAATAATTCCAACGGACAGTGTCTTCCATCATTTTGCCCTGATGCTCCACTCGTGCCTCGACCACATTTTCTCCTTGATTCAGTTTTACGCTTTCAAAGATATAGTGTACCGAAGTATTCCCCTTCTTGAAGGCTGTCACTTCCGTCCCGTTCACAAACAAGCGGGGAGTCCCTACGTTGCAATACACGGTGACGGGAGTCAGCTCGTTTTCGCGTTCGGTGGCTCTTCGCTGGGTGATATAAAGCACCGGCTCCTTGCTCCAGTTGGCCTTATACCAATAGAACGGATCTTTTTTCGTTTGCCTGTCAAATGTAACCAGCCCCTTCATGTTGCGCGCCCTCACACCGCCTTGCGCCGAGGCCGGAGTAGCAAAGTCGAACGTATTCCAGATGTAGGAAGCCACCAAATAAGGATGCTTGGAAATGACTCCCCACTGAATTTCATGGAATTTAGTGGCAAAGGTCTCCGGATAGAACTGAGAGAAATATCTTCCCACTTCTCCCACCACTTCTTCCTGCTGGTGGATGTTGGCCTCCGCACCGTATTCCGAAAAGATCACCCGATAGCCGGGGAAGTTCTGCTCCAGCCCCGTCACCCATTTCTCGATGTCGCCGATCTTTCCGCCATACCAACCGAAATAATGATTGATACCTTGCACATCGGCATTCAGGTTCGACTCTTGATTGACAACCGAATATCCATTAACAGAAGCGGTCAGCCGTGTGGGGTCTTCCGTCTTGGCCAGGTCGTTCAACTCAGTAGTCAGCGATACGGTGTAGTTATAAGGGGTGTATACTTCATTATGAAGCCCCCAAATATAAATGGAAGGATGATTATAGTTCTGACGGATCAATTCCACCAGTTGTTGCTTCGCATTCTCTCCTTCCTGTGTGCTGACACGATTCACAAAAGGGATTTCCGCCCAGACCATAAAACCGATGCTGTCACATTTGGCATAAATACGTTCCGCCTGCTGATAATGTGCAAAACGGATGGTAGTGGCTCCTATTTCCTTGATAATGGCCAAGTCCGTATCATGCTCCTTGTCGGTCAGCGCGCTCCCCAGTTTCCACCAGTCCTGATGACGGCATACTCCATACATGGGCACCTTTTTGCCGTTCAGATACATTCCGTCGGCCGCTTTCAGTTCGTAATGCCTCAGCCCCAAAGGCTGCGTCACCTCGTCTATCACTTTTCCTTCCGACAGCAGACGAACTACCACCTTATATAAATAAGGGTCTTCCAGTCCCTGCCACAAATGAGGGTTCTTTACCGAAAAATGGTGCTCGTACACCTGCCTGCCCTGAGGCGAGACACTCACCGGAGTAAGTTGTTGCGCCTTCACCCTGCCATCGCGCTCATAAATGGTGGTAGAAAGCTGAATCTGCTCTGTTTGCGGCTTCTTGTTCTCCAGCTTGATTTTCACATCCACATCGGCCGACTTGCGGTTCACATTCCTCTGGCTTATGTAAATGCCCGGCGAGGCATAATCGGTGACAGCAATGTTCACCGGTTCGGTCACAATCAGTTCCACCGGACGATAAATTCCTCCATACACTCCAAACAGTGTGTTGTTGACAGGAATGACATCGGGACGGGGCGAGTTGTCAACCTTTACCATGATTTCATTTGCTTCGCCATAGTTCAGCAGTTTGCTTATTTCCACCGCAAAGGCCGAATAGGCCCCTTTATGATTGCCCGCATACACTTTGTTCACATACACCTCGGCCACAGACCCCACCCCCTGAAAACGCAGAAAGATTCTTTTGCCCTTCAGGTTTGCAGCCGGAGTATATTGTTTCTTATAATAAGCTTCGCCGGCATAATAATTATTCATCTCTGTCTGCATATCGGTGGCATTCCACGTGTGAGGAAGGCCGACCTGCTGCCAACGGACTTCAAATCCGGCCGAGAAAAGCAACGGATCTTTCGAAAAAGGCCCTTTCTTGAAACTCCATCCGTCATTGAAGGAAGTCACTTCTCTGGCACGAGCCTGACGAACAGAGAAAAAGGACAAACTCAATAATAACAATAAAAAAAGTCTGGTTCTATTCTTCATATCATTAAGATTTATAATAATTTGTCAGATTCGTTCCATGATATCCGTACACCGCTATCAAGGAAACGGCAAGCCCATCTAGGTCTATCCAAAGGACATCCGCACGCCAGTCCGCTTCGGACAAGAGCAAGCCGGACAAAGAGAAGAAGCAAGCCGCATCTGTTTTCCATTACAGTTTAAAGATTAAAAGTGATTACATTCCGCAAAAATACGATAAAAACGCGAAATTCCATTCCGATAGAAGAAAGAAATGTCCTTTTTCCATAGCCGCCGGAGCCGCTTTTAAAGACACAAAAAACACGTGCAGTAGCGTCGAAAAACACGTACGTACGTGTGAGCCTTCGCGACCGTATGTGTAGGCCTACACGTACGTATGTGTAAGCCCACACGTACGTACGTGTAAAAAGCCCCCTCCGATTGCAGTCGGGAAACGATTTATAAAGCACAAAAAAACAAAAAAATTGGGTTATTTAAAAGTATTGCTTATCTTTGCCCATACTTTAATGAAAGTATGTTTTTTTTAAAGCATGCCTCTTTAAACAGATATACCTATATTAATAGGGCATAATAAAAACACATGGAGAACACAACAGGAAAAACAATCTTATTCCACCTGAAAACGGAAAAGAATATCCAGTTCGAAACACTCCTTTAAGGCATTAAGATTTTTTATTATTAATCTAACTTTAAATATCGAGAAAGAATGAGAACTTTTAAATCATTACTGCTGAGCGTATGTATAGGTACCGCTTTATGTACAAGCATAACACAAAATGTCTCAGCACAAACCGTAACTTCAGGAGACAACTGGAGATGGGAAAAAGGAACCATCGTGATTGACACTCCCGCACGTCCTGCCGGCCAGCAAAGCGTATTGGGCCTGACCACTCCCAAAATGGAAGTAGTCCGTGTAGGTTTCGTAGGACTGGGTATGCGCGGTCCCGGAGCAGTAGAACGTTTCACCCATATCCCCGGCACCCAAGTAGTAGCCCTGTGCGACTACGAACAAGCACGCGCCGAAAAATGCCAGAACATCCTGAAAGCAGCCTCTATGCCCAAAGCTGCCATCTATTATGGCGAAAAAGGATACGAGGACTTGTGCAAACGCACTGACATCGATCTGGTGTATGTAGCTGCCGACTGGTTGCACCACTTCCCCGTAGCCAAATGTGCTTTGGAAAACGGAAAGAACGTAGCCATCGAAGTACCTTCGGCCATGAACATGCAAGAATGCTGGGACTTGATCAACCTGAGCGAAAAGACACGCAAGCATTGCATGATTCTGGAAAACTGCTGCTATGACTGGTTCGAAATGAATACGCTGAACATGGCACAACACGGAGTGTTTGGCGAAGTGATCCGTGCACAAGGAGCTTACATCCACAACCTCAGCCCGTTCTGGAGCCACTACTGGAAAAACGGCCAAGACGACAAACTGGGATGGCGCCTTGACTTCAACATGAAACACCGTGGAGACGTATATGCCACTCACGGTCTTGGTCCCGTGGCACAAGCACTGGACATCCACCGCGGCGACCGCGTCACTACCCTGGTGGCAATGGATACCAAATCGGTAATAGGTAAAGAACTGGTAGAAGAAAGAACCGGCGAAGCATGCCAGAACTTCCGCAACGGCGACCACACTACCACCCTGCTGCGCACAGCAAACGGCAAAGTGATCGAAATACAACACAACGTAATGACTCCCCAGCCTTACAACCGTTTGTATCAGTTGACAGGCAGCAAAGGCTTCGCCAATAAATATCCCGTAGAAGGCTATGCATTGGACGCAGCACAGCTGAGCGCTTCAGGCGTGCAACCTAAAGTGGACGATCTGAACTCACACGGATTCCTGCCGAAAGAAGAAATGAACGCACTGATCGAGAAATACCAACACCCCATCTTGAAAAAATATGGAGAAATAGCTAAAGAAGTAGGCGGACACGGAGGTATGGACTTCATTATGGACAGCCGTATGGTATACTGCCTACAAAACGGACTCCCTCTGGATATGGACGTATACGACCTGGCAGAATGGTGCTGTCTGGCCGAACTGGGCGAACTTTCTATGGACAACGGCTGTGCAGCCGTGGCATTCCCCGATTTTACCCGCGGCGAATGGAACGTAGTAAAAGGATACAAGCACGCTTACGCCACTCCGGAAGAAGAAGCAGCCAGCATGGAAAAAGCCAAAGCATTTACCGCCCAATTGAAAGAAAAAGGTGCTAAAGAATGGGCTAAAGCTGAAAAGAAAAACAAGAATAAAAAGAAATAAGCATCCCTATCCAAGCCCGAACGGCTGAAAAACCGGATGCAGCTACATGCCGGATAAGACACAAGTGGAAACCACTCGGCTTATCCGGCATGTTCCTTTTCAGATATTTCCCGATAATAGCCTGTCTTTGTATCACCAAGTTTGGAATTTACATGATAAATACTTATTTTTGTACCCGATGAAACGAAGAAGATACATAGCATGGACATTGATATGGGTCAGCATAATTATGCTGACAGCATCGGTCCTACCTCATCATCATCACCGCGAAATCCTGTGTCTTCAACACGACCTAACGGCCTGCAACTGCCCATGTAAATCACACCACCATTCCGACGATACTCCACATGAAAATCATACTTGCAATAACGGATGCGTGACCAAATTTAAAAGTGTGACTCCCGATAGGGCCCAGAACAATGTATCGCCCGACTACTCTTTTTGTTCATTGCTGTATACAATGACAGACATCTGGATGCTCTCCATACAGCTGACAAGACACAACACATTACCATATAATTATTATCTAGAAAAACTACACTCCACATGCCTTCCCCACATAAAGGGATTGCGCGCTCCCCCTTGTAATGTTCTTGCTTGACACAAACAGACGGAAAGAAACCTTTCTGTCCGCAACCAAGTTGCACTGTCTTTACACTATTTTTGTAATCCATTTAAAAAAGTAAGAACAAATTTCATCATGAAGAAGCTTATCTTTATGGGAACTTTAGGATTATTCCTATTGGGTTCCTGCAACAGCAAATCGGGACATGATCACGAAGAACATGACCATGAAACAGAAAAAGCACATAGTTACGATCACGAAGGACATGACCACGAAGGACATGACCACGAAGGACATGACCACGAAGGACATGACCACGGAGCGGAAACATCTACCGGACACTCCGATGAAATCATCTTGACTCCCGAGAAAGCAAAAGCAGCCGGCGTGGAAGCAGAAATAATCCACCCCAAAACATTCCGCCAGGTGATAACGACCAGCGGACAAGTGCAAGCCGCACAAGGAGACGAAACAGTAGTAGTAGCTAATGTGGCCGGCATAGTCTCTTTCCACCGGCCGATGACAGACGGAATGAATGTGGGCAAAGGAACACCTATCCTGAATATATCTGCCGAAAATATGCTGGATGGAGACCCCGTAAAACGTGCCCGCATTGCATACGAAACAGCAAAGAAAGAATACGAACGTGCCTCCAAACTGGTGGAAAGCCAGATAGTGTCGCAAAAAGACTTCAACGCCATCAAGGAAAACTATGAAAATGCACAACTGACCTACGAAGCCATTGCGAAAAACCATACCCGGACCGGCGTGTCAGTGACAGCTCCGCAAGGTGGGTATATCAAGAATTGCCTGGTGCAGGAAGGCGACTATGTATCGGTGGGACAGCCTCTGGTCAGCATCACACAAAACCGCCGATTGTTTCTACGTGCGGATGTTTCCGAAAAATATTACAGCTACCTGCATAGCATCCAGTCGGCCAATTTCAAGACCCCTTATAATAATAAGGTGTACGAACTGGATGAATTAAAAGGACGTCTGCTTTCCTATGGCAAGGCTTCAGGAGGGAACTCGTTCTATGTTCCCGTTACTTTCGAATTCGACAACCGGGGAGATGTGGTTCCCGGCTCGTATGTGGAGATATATCTGCTTTCATCGGCAATGCCTGATGTACTGGTTTTGCCTGTCACAGCATTGACTGAGGAACAGGGCCTGTATTTCATTTATCTGCAAGTAGACGAAGAAGGATACAAGAAACAGGAAGTGACCCTAGGTGCCAGCAATGGAAAAGAAGTGCAGATCCTGACCGGTCTGAAAGCCGGCGACCGGGTGGTGACAAAAGGAGCTTATCAAGTAAAGCTGGCATCGGCAAGCAATGCCATTCCGGCTCATAGTCATGAACACTAACCGATTGCATTATGCTGAATAAGATTATACATTTTTCCCTCCAAAACCGCATATTGGTTTTGGTGGCCTCGGTTCTGCTGCTTATTGGCGGCACTTATACGGCCTTCCATACGGAAGTCGATGTATTTCCCGATCTGAATGCGCCGACAGTGGTGATTATGACCGAAGCAAACGGCATGGCTGCCGAAGAAGTGGAACAGCTGGTGACTTTCCCCGTCGAAACGGCCGTGAATGGCGCAACCCACGTACGCCGGGTACGTTCGTCATCCACCAATGGTTTCTCTGTAGTCTGGGTAGAATTTGACTGGAACACTGACATTTATTTGGCCAGGCAGATTGTCAGCGAGAAGCTGTCGCTGGTCAGCGAGGAACTGCCCGACAATATAGGCAAACCCACCATGGGACCCCAGTCATCCATTTTGGGTGAATTGCTGATCATTGGTCTGACTTCGGACACCACTTCCATGCTCGACCTCCGTACACTGGCCGACTGGACCATCCGGCCAAGACTGCTCTCGACCGGAGGTGTGGCCCAGGTTGCCGTGTTGGGTGGTGACATCAAAGAATATCAAGTATTGCTTGACCCCGCCCGCATGAAACATTATAACGTCAGTCTGGCGGAAGTGATGGATGTCACCCGAAACATGAATCAGAATGCCAATGGCGGAGTGATTTATGAATACGGAAACGAATACATTGTTCGCGGAATCCTGTCCAGCCACGATGTTTCCCAACTGTCGCGCTCGGTCATCAAGACTGTAGAAGGAGTACCCGTCATGCTGGAGGATATAGCCGAAGTGAAAATAGGTTCGCAGGAACCGAAACTGGGCACTGCCTCAGAAAAAGGGAAGCCCGCAGTATTGTTGACCGTGACCAAGCAACCCCAGACCGGGACAATTGAACTGACTGCACAATTGGAAGCCGCATTGAAAGACCTACAGAAAAACCTTCCGGCTGATGTACACGTCTCTACAGACATTTTCCGCCAAAGCCGTTTTATCGAAAGCTCTATCGGCAACGTGAAGAACTCTTTGTATGAAGGGGCTATCTTCGTTGTGATCGTTCTTTTCCTTTTCCTGGCCAATGTACGCACTACGGTCATTTCATTGGTGACTCTGCCACTGGCGTTGATCGTATCCATCCTGACACTTCACTATATGGGACTCACCATCAATACCATGAGCCTGGGAGGTATGGCTATCGCCATCGGATCATTGGTGGACGATGCCATTGTAGATGTGGAAAATGTGTGGAAACATCTACGCGAAAACCGTCTGCTGCCCGAAGGGAAACGTAAAAGCGTAATTGAAGTCGTATTTGCCGCTTCCAAGGAAGTGCGTATGCCTATTTTGAACTCCACTTTAATTATTGTTGTCAGCTTTGTTCCCTTGTTCTTCCTCAGCGGAATGGAAGGCCGCATGCTGGTTCCGCTAGGCATCGCCTTTATCGTGGCATTGTTTGCTTCCACAGTAGTGGCACTGACGCTGACCCCAGTACTGTGCAGCTATCTGCTAGGCGACCACAAAGGCAAGAAATTGCCAAAGGAAGCATTTGTAGCTGCATGGATGAAGAAACACTATCACAATGCTTTGCTATGGTCGCTGAACCATAAGGCAGTCGTCTTAAGTTTCACAGGCATGTTATTCGGAGTGGCGTTGGCCATATTCTTCACTCTAGGACGAAGCTTCCTCCCATCGTTCAACGAAGGTTCGTTCACCATCAACATCAGTTCATTGCCCGGCATTTCATTAGCCGAATCAGACAAGATGGGCCACTGTGCAGAAGAACTGTTGATGTCCATTCCCGAAATACAGACCGTGGCACGCAAGACAGGTCGGGCCGAGCTGGACGAGCATGCTTTGGGAGTCAATGTGAGTGAGATAGAGGCACCGTTCGAATTGAAAGACCGCCCACGCCAAGAATTAGTAGCCGAAGTGCGTGCCAAACTATCCACCATCGCAGGAGCCAACATTGAAATAGGACAGCCTATCAGCCACCGAATCGACGCCATGCTTTCGGGTACCAAGGCCAACATCGCCATCAAACTGTTTGGTAATGATCTGAATAAAATGTTTGCCATTGGCAACCAAATAAAAGATGCAGTCAGCAGTGTGGAAGGCATTGCCGACCTGAATGTGGAACAACAGATAGAACGGCCGCAACTCAAGCTTGTCCCGAAACGCGAAATGCTAGCCAAATTCGGCATTTCCCTGCCTGCATTTGCCGAGTTCGTATCGGTGAACATGGCAGGTGAAGTGGTATCGCAAGTTTATGAAGAAGGCAAGGCCTTCAATCTTATTGTCCGCACTCAGAATGAAATGCGCGATGAGATGGAGAAGGTACGCAATCTGATGATTGACACCGGAGACGGCCAGAAAATTCCTGTCAACTATGTGGCCGACGTGGTTTCGGCCATGGGACCGAACACGATCAGCCGAGAAAACGTGAAACGCAAGATTGTGATTTCAGCCAATACCAATGGCCGCGACCTACGCAGTGTGGTGAACGACATACAGGAACGGATTGAAGAACAAATCAAACTTCCCGAAGGTTACCACGTAGAATATGGAGGCCAGTTTGAAAGCGAACAAGCGGCCAGCCGCACGCTGATACTTACTTCATTTATAAGTATCGTTGTCATTTTTTTGTTGCTTTACACCCAGTTTAAGAATGCTACGCAGAGCGGAATCATCCTGCTGAACCTGCCCTTGGCGTTGATAGGAGGCGTGTTTGCATTGATGATGACAACGGGAGAGATCAGCATTCCGGCCATTATCGGTTTTATTTCGTTGTTTGGCATTGCCACCCGCAACGGCATGCTGCTGATCAGCCATTACAATGATTTGCGTGAAGAAGGCATGGAACTGAAGGAAAGCATCCTCCATGGTTCACTGGACCGCCTGAATCCAATTCTGATGACCGCCTTGTCCTCGGCTTTGGCATTGATACCATTAGCATTTCGGGGCGACCTGCCGGGCAACGAGATTCAGAGCCCAATGGCCAAAGTAATTTTGGGAGGCCTTCTGACTTCTACCTTCCTGAACGCTTTCATTATTCCAATTGTTTATGAACTGATGAACAAGAGGAAGATATAAAAATATCGTATTCAAAAAAAAGAAGAAATATGAGACGAATTGTATTGATCATAGCCTTCTGCTCCCCTTTGATGATGCAGGCCCAAAGCATCGGCCACATTCTGAAAAGTATCGAACAGAACAACAAAGAACTCAAGGCACAGAAACATGCCGCCGATGCAACCAAAATGGAAAACCGTACGAACAATAACTTACCTGATCCTACGGTCAGTTATAATTCTTTTTACAGCAATACCTCCGATGGAGGACATGGCACGGAACTGGTTGCTTCGCAAGGTTTTGACTTTCCTACTCAGTATATTACCCGCAACCGTCAGGCTACCTTGCAAAACGAAGCAGTGGATAAACAATATCAAACAATACGCCGCGATATGTTGCTATTTGCAAAAAATCTTTGTCTGGATCTGATTTTGCTAAATCAGGAAAAGACACTGATAGACCTCCGCATGAAGAATGCCAACGAATTACAGGCTCTTTACGAAAAGCGCCTGTCCACAGGCGATGCGAACATACTGGAAGTAAACAAAATCAAAATGGAACGCATGAACGTGCAGACCGAAGTGGCTCAGAACAACGCTGCCCATCGCACAGCCTTGCAGTCTCTGCTAGCCTTGAACGGCAATATGCCGCTAGAGTTTGAAGAGACTGGTTATCCTTCGTTGCGTGAAATCAATGATTACAATACCATGCGCGATGAAGTGATGGCATCCGATCTGGATTTATTATCGGCTACCGCCTTTACCCTTGCTGCCGAAAAACAAGTGGCAGTCGATCGTCAGGGATGGTTGCCCAAACTGGAGGCAGGCTTCCGCCGCAACACGGACGACGCGGCTTCAATGAACGGTTTTGTTGTAGGAGGTTCGTTACCTCTGTTCCAAAACCGCAAGAAGGTGCGAATAGCCAAAGCTCGTGCCATCAGTGCACAACTGTTGCAGGAAACAGCCAAAGAAAAGGTGGAAGCTGATTTGATTTCCTCATTCAACGAAATGAAGCAGTTGAAAGACGCTATGAATGCGTATGATGTCCCCTTGATGCACCGTTCGCTCGACTTACTGAAACAAGCACTGACCGAAGGACAAATCTCGCTGATTGAATACTTTGTAGAAACAGAAAGTATCTACAAGAATCTTCAGGCATACATGCAGATAGAAAACCAATATCAAAAAGTAATGGCCAATATCTACAAGAATGAGTTATAAAAAACGAATATAGCGCATATAAAAAAAGAAGAATGCACTTCATAGTGAAGTCACTCTTCTTTTTTTGTGCTGTATTATCAAAATACTATTTATTCAGCTTTCACATCCTCAATAATATTTCTTCCCGTCGCTTTCATTTTGATAACTTCGACCAAATTCATATCGAAGATTAATGTAGAATAAGCAGGAATTCCACTCGTAGCACTCCTCCCGTACGCCAACTGATAAGGAATATAAACTTCCCATCGGTCTCCGACTTTCATGTCACCAAATCCTTCCATCAAAGCAGTAGTCCAACCGGTAATCACCTTTCCTACACCAAATCCCACCGGAGTTGCCGCATCAGGATCAAGCTCTCCCTGATAACTTTGATCAAAGACTACATCGTTTATCAGCCTGCCACGGTAATTTACTCTCACAGAATCAGTATAAAGGGGGCTTTCTGTTCCATCGCCCACCTTCATGATCTTGCAATACACATTATCGTTCACTTTTTCTATCTCATTCAACCCCAAATCTGGAAGCTTATAGCTACGGACAATTTTCCACTGCCCCACGCCATTGCCCTGATTAGTTTTCGCCACGGTAGCAATAGAGTCAATATACCGCTGATTGCGTTCCTCCCAATTTGCATACGGATCTTCCACACCGTCTGTCTCGTCGCATGACGTAATGGAGAATGATGCAACAAACAATAAGCCGATCAGCCAAAAAATACTTTTATTCATAAATTCACATGATTATTGCAAAGTCTTCAACAGGCTTGTTATACTTACTTTATCGGCAATGATATTGTTCAATTCCGAAATGGCGACACGTTCTTGTTGCATAGTATCACGATTACGCAACGTAACACAATTATCCTCCAAAGTTTGGTGGTCCACAGTGATACAATACGGAGTACCGATAGCATCCTGACGACGATAACGCTTGCCAATACTGTCTTTTTCGTCATATTGACAGTGGAAATGGAACTTCAAATCGTTCATAATCTCGCGTGCCTTTTCAGGTAGACCGTCTTTTTTCACTAACGGCATCACAGCCAATTTCACCGGAGCCAAAGCCGCAGGCAACTTCAATACTACACGTGTTTCACCGCTTTCCAATGTTTCTTCCGTATAGGCAGCACTCATGATACTCAAGAACATACGATCCACACCAATAGAGGTTTCAATGACATACGGAGTATAACTTTCGTTCAGTTCCGGATCGAAATATTTGATACTCTTTCCCGAGAACTTCTCGTGCTGACTCAAGTCAAAGTTAGTGCGACTATGAATACCTTCCACTTCCTTGAATCCAAACGGCATCAGGAACTCAATATCTGTAGCGGCATTGGCGTAATGAGCCAGTTTATCGTGATCGTGGAAACGGTAATGATCATCACCAAAGCCCAGTGCTTTATGCCATTTCAGACGAATTTCCTTCCACTTGGGGAACCATTCCAGCTCGGTGCCAGGTTTAACGAAAAACTGCATTTCCATCTGTTCGAACTCGCGCATACGAAAAATGAACTGACGAGCCACAATCTCGTTACGGAAAGCCTTACCAATCTGGGCAATACCGAAAGGTATTTTCATACGGCCGGTTTTCTGTACGTTGAGGTAGTTTACAAAAATACCCTGCGCTGTCTCCGGACGAAGATAAATCTTCATGGCACCATCGGCGGTAGATCCCATCTCGGTAGAGAACATCAAGTTGAACTGACGTACTTCCGTCCAGTTCTTGGTGCCCGAAATAGGGCATACAATCTCTTCATCAAGAATAATCTGACGAAGTTCATCCAGATTATTGTCATTCAAAGCATTTGAAAAACGTTCGTGCAAAGCATCACGCTTAGCCTGATGTTCTAGAACACGGGCATTGGTGCTGCGAAACTGAACCTCATCAAATGCATCACCAAATCTTTTTGCAGCCTTAACCACTTCCTTATTGATCTTTTCATCATACTTAGCAAGCTGGTCCTCAATCAGCACATCGGCACGATAACGCTTCTTAGAATCGCGATTGTCAATCAAAGGATCATTAAACGCGTCTACGTGTCCGGAAGCTTTCCATATAGTAGGATGCATGAAAATAGCCGAATCAATGCCCACAATATTCTCATGCAACAGCACCATACTCTGCCACCAATATTGCTTGATATTATTCTTCAACTCCACACCCATCTGACCGTAATCGTATACTGCCCCCAATCCGTCATAGATATCACTGGATGGAAATACAAAACCATACTCTTTACAGTGCGATACTAATTTCTTAAAAACATCTTCTTGTGCCATTTTCTTATTTGTTTATTCTTACACTTTTGTTGTCTTTTCTTGTTTTCAACCTTTAATAAGGGCGAAATAATGTGCAAAGTAAATGATTTTTTTCAATAAAAGTCGTATTTTTGCGTGCATATCATCAGAACATTAAGGAATTTAAATATATATGAGCGACGATTTTATTGATAAAGAAAAGCAATACGAAGAAAATATCCCCACATCGGAAAACGAACATTCAGACTACAAACCTGCCGATACCAAAAACGCAGACGTAAAACACCAATTAAGCGGAATGTATCAGAACTGGTTTCTGGACTATGCTTCATACGTAATTCTGGAACGTGCTGTGCCCCACATTAATGACGGCCTGAAGCCTGTGCAACGCCGTATCCTTCATTCGATGAAACGGTTAGACGATGGACGATACAATAAGGTAGCAAACATTGTAGGACACACCATGCAATTCCATCCACACGGTGATGCTTCCATAGGAGACGCACTGGTGCAACTGGGACAGAAAGACCTGTTGATAGACTGTCAAGGAAACTGGGGCAATATCCTGACAGGAGATGGTGCTGCCGCTCCCCGTTACATCGAAGCACGTCTTTCCAAATTCGCATTGGATGTAGTGTTCAACCCCAAGACTACCCAATGGCAGGCATCATATGACGGACGAAACAAAGAACCGATCACACTGCCAGTCAAATTTCCACTCCTGCTCGCTCAGGGAGTAGAAGGTATCGCCGTGGGACTTTCGTCTAAAATCCTACCCCACAACTTTAATGAACTATGCAATGCATCTATAGCCTACTTGCGCGGTGAGGATTTCCAATTATATCCTGATTTCCAAACAGGAGGATCCATCGATGTGTCACGATACAACGATGGCGAACGTGGCGGAGTGGTGAAGGTGCGCGCCAAAATCAACAAAATAGACAACAAAACTTTATCCATCGCCGAAGTACCCTTTGGAAAAACCGTTCCGGGAGTATGCGATTCTATTGTCAAAGCTAGCGAAAAAGGAAAGATCAAGATCAGAAAAGTAGAAGACCTTACTTCCGAGAAGGTGGAAATTCTGGTGCATCTTGCTCCTGGAGTATCATCAGACAAGACGCTAGATGCGCTATATGCTTTCACCGATTGCGAAATCAGCATATCACCCAACTGCTGTGTCATCGAAGAAAAGAAACCACACTTCCTTACCGTCAGTGCTGTCCTTAAAAAAGCAACAGAAAACACATTATCCCTACTCCGCCAGGAACTGGAAATACAAAAAGGAGAACTAATGGAAAGTTTTCATTTCGCATCATTAGAAAAAATCTTCATCGAAGAACGCATCTACAAAGAAGTAAAATTCGAACAATCCGAAAACACAGACGCTGCATGCGAATTCATTGACGAACGACTGACACCTTTTTATCCACAATTTATCCGCGAAGTGACCAAGGAAGATATTCTGAAATTGCTGGATATTAAAATGGCACGGATCTTGAAATTCAATAAAAATAAAGCCGATGAAAATATAGCCCGCATCAAAGCACAGATTGAAGAGATAAACAATCATCTGGAACACATCGTAGAATATACCATCAACTGGTATCAGATGCTGAAAAACAAATATGGCGAACAATATCCACGCCGCACCGAATTGCGCAATTTCGACACCATCGAAGCGGCTAAAGTAGTGGAAGCCAATGAAAAGCTATATATCAATCGTGAGGAAGGATTTATCGGAACATCCTTAAAAAAGGATGAATTTGTAGCTAACTGTTCGGATATTGACGATGTAATTATCTTCTACAAAGATGGAAAATACAAAGTGGTACGTGTAGCCGATAAAATGTTTGTAGGTAAAAACATACTCTATGTCAACATTTTCAAGAAGAACGACAAACGTACTATTTATAACGTAGTCTATCGGGATGGAAAAGAAGGATTCCATTATATCAAACGATTCAACATCACCTCCATCACCCGAGACCGTGAATACGATGTTACACAAGGAACTCCCTGTTCACGCATCGTTTACTTCACAGCCAATCCCAACGGAGAAGCGGAAGTGATAAAAATCACTCTAAAACCTAATCCCCGAATCAAGAAAATCGTATACGAAAAAGATTTCAGCGACATAAATATCAAAGGACGCCAGTCAATGGGAAACATCCTGTCGAAATACGAGGTACACAAAATAGCCTTGAAGCAACGTGGAGGCTCCACGTTAGGAGGAAGAAAAGTGTGGTTCGACCGGGATGTACTCCGCCTGAACTATGACGGACGAGGCGAGTATCTGGGAGAGTTCCAAAGCGATGACCTGATTTTAATCGTACATGAAAACGGTGAATTCTATACCAGCAACTTTGACCTGAACAATCATTATGATCCGGGAATCCGCATCATTGAAAAATTTGATGCCGGCAAAGTATGGTCCGCTGCTCTGTTTGATGCCGACCAAGGCTATCTCTATCTGAAACGATTCACCTTCGAATGCACTTCACGTCGTCTCAATTATCTAGGTGAAAACAAAGAAAGCCGTCCCATATTGCTTACCTGTGTGACTTATCCACGCATACAAGTTGTATTCGGAAAGCATGATAGTTTCCGTGATCCGTTGGAAATCGATGTGGAAGAATTTATCGGGGTCAAAAGTTTCAAAGCAAAAGGAAAACGAATCAGCACTTATAACATTGAACAAATAAACGAACTGGACCCCATACGCTTCCCCAAACCTCGAAAAGAAGAGGATGGTGCGGAAGAGGGTGCCGATGAAAACGAAGAAACTGCCAAAATTGAAGATCCTGATCATGGCAAAAGTGAAACAGATATCATTGATGAAATCACCGGTCAAATGAAACTATTTTAAAGAATGAAGAAAACTCTCCTATTATTACTGTTCTTGCCTCTCAGCCTGCTTTCGCAGGCGCAGGAAGACAGTTTACAAGCAAACCGCTACGTCATGAGGGCTACTCTTTACGGTGCCGGTTTCACCAACATATTGGACACCTATCTTTCACCAATGGAATATACCGGACCCGAGATTCGTATCCTGCGTGAAAGCATGCGCATGACCAAATTGATGGAAGGTAAAGTATCTGTTCAAAGCTTATTCCAGGCCAATCTATCCATGGCAAAAAACCGAGCGGAAACAAGCAATGAAATGGCAGGTATGGTCAACTGGAACTATGCGCTACACTACCAGTTCCGATTGACAGAAAGCCTAAAGATACTAGTCGGCCCCATGCTCGATTTAAACGGTGGATTCATTTATAACATGCGGAACTCAAACAATCCCGCCCAAGCCAAAGCATACATTAATTTGGCAACATCCGGCATGATGATTTATCGGTTCAAAATTGGAAATTATCCATTTGTTGCCCGTTATCAGGCCAATCTGCCAATCATAGGAGTCATGTTCTCTCCAGAGTACGGACAATCCTATTATGAAGTTTTCAGTTTGAAGCATGGAGGCAAAAATGTGTTGTTCACCTCCTTGCACAACCAGCCTTCTCTGCGACAACTAGCCACACTCGATTTTCCCATTTGGTCAATCAACATGCGTTTCGGTTATCTGTGCGATATCCAACAAGCAAAAGTCAATCAACTGAAAAGTCACACATGGTCACATTCCTTCATGATTGGTTTCGTAAAAAATTTCTATTTATTAAAAGGCAAGAACAAAGTGGCTATGCCCAACCAGGTAAGCCCTTATTAATATAAAAGAATGAAAAGAAATATACATTATTTTATCAAACTGTTAGTTTCAATCATACTATGTACTTCGTGCGTCACTGAAGACGGATACGACAATTCTCCCCAAGGCAACTTCGAAGCATTATGGCAGACGATCGAGCGCCAGTACTGTTTTTTGGATTACAAAAAGCATGAATACGGTCTAGACTGGAATGAAGTACACGACAGGTACAAACAAAAAATATCCCAAGGAATGAATCACGAACAACTATTCGAAGTCTTGTCAGAAATGCTGTGCGAATTGCGCGATGGACACGTAAACTTGTCCTCCAAGCTGGAATATTCTCAATATCGCGAATGGTTCGACAGTTATCCGGCTAATTTCAGCGATAGCATTCAACGTGTTTATTTAGGCAAGGATTATGCCTTATCCTCTAGCTTGAAGTATCAGATATTCGAAGACAACATAGCATATATTTATTGCGGCAGTTTCCAGTCAGGCATCGGCGAAGGCAATCTGGATGAAATACTGAATAAACTGGCCATCTGTGACGGTCTGATCATTGACGTAAGAAACAATTCAGGTGGCAACCTCACCACAGCCGAAAAACTGGCAGCACGCTTCACAAACGAAAAAATATTGGTAGGCTACATATCCCACAAGACCGGACCGGGGCACAATGACTTCTCCCCCCCCCAACCTGTCTGGCTGGAACCGTCATTAGACCGTGTACGCTGGCAAAAGCAGGCAGTAGTATTAACCAATCGACGTTCATTCAGTGCTACCAACGATTTTGTAAGCAAAATGAAAATGCTACCTCAAGTAACTATCATTGGTGACAAAACAGGAGGAGGTTCCGGATTACCCTTCTCTTCCGAACTCCCCAACGGCTGGTCAGTCCGTTTCTCTGCCAGTCCGATGTATGATGCAAAGATGAACCATTTGGAATTTGGTATAGACCCAGATATCAAAGTAAATATGACCTCAGAAGATATGCAACGTAATATGGATACAATCATTGAAACTGCACGTGAGTATTTACATAAACACAAGAAGCCAATTTAAATAGTTTACCCAACATTCAATCTGTCCATCCATATCTAACGGAGATATTCAGTAAATGTCCTTTCAAATAGAATGGCATATGAAGATGATCGCAAACAATCATTTCATATGCCATTTACCTTATAAGATTTCCTCCTGGTAAACAATATGTTTTCAATAGTATAAAAGAAAGGCGTGAGGACTTGTCTACTTCAATCATCAAAATCAGGCATCATCAAACGCCACGTAGAAATGAATAAAAAACAATACCTGTATCGAACAGATATTAAATAATAACCATACTGTAAACCGTAAACTCAAAGACTTGCTCTCTCATAAAAGTTATGAAAAAGTAGTGTGATCATTAGTACAAGCAAAAATTATGCTCCCAATAAAATTAAAGCGAAAGTATTGAGCAAAAAAATAATAAACCTAAAGAATATTTTCCCCCATTTTTTTTGTATTTAGAAAATATTCCCTATCTTTGCACTCGATTAAAAGAAACACTATTGCGCGTGTGGCGTAATTGGTAGCCGCGCCAGACTTAGGATCTGGTGTTGTAAGACGTGTAGGTTCGAGTCCTATCACGCGCACAGAACATCAAACATTTACAGACAAAATGAAGGTGTGTCGTAATACACGATGCACCTTCTTTTTTCATTGACTATAAAAATCGCCTCATTTTTTTAAGCTGCGATATTTTGGGCTCACCCGATAATCATTGGGGGTATGCATAAATCTTAGCCAGTCTAAAGAG
>CAMWGU010000008.1 GCA_947173895.1 uncultured Bacteroides sp.
CATACTTGCCCTTTTCTGAACGGCGAATATCTCAGTGTGTCCGCTGAATAGTTACTCGCTGTTGTTTCTTCTAAATCCCGAAAATGGTGGGACCACAAGGAGCTAGCTGTGGAGTGGGGAATGTGGATTTTTTCTACATAATTGTGGTATGTATTGCTGTATGTCCACATGGCTATGGAGGGGGGATTGAAGAATGTATGCTGATTTATAGAAGTTTATAGTAGGACGAATGTTTTGGCATGTATTTTGTCCTTTAGTTTTCGGTAAAAATGAATATTAAATAAATAGGATTATGAAAAAGGTATTAGCAACATGGATGTTAGTGATGACTTTAGGCTCGCTTATGTCTTTTGCCCAAGTGGCTCCGGTAACGACTCAAATGATGGAACAGTCTCGGCAGTCTAAAATATTGGAGTTTTCGGAAATTTGTGTAAACGATCTGCCGGAAGCAGTAATGAACAGGTTGGCCATGAAAGGAGCTATGATCAAACAGGCTTTTATGGCTTATAGCATAGACGGTAGCCGCATTTACAAGGTCAATGTGTTGGCTAGCAATGCTTGTGAGGAAACTTTGTTATTGAGCGAAGATGGAAAGCTTTTGAAATAGTGGTATATCGAAATAAAAAACGATACAATAACCCACCAGGTTCGTGCAACGCACGAGTCTGGTGGGTTTTGTGTGTATAAGTTCCGGTTTGCTAATCAGCAATGTCACTTCATTTGAATGGTTTTGTTACGTACATTTCTTAATATCCGTTGCAACTCGAACACCTTTTCTGGATATTGGGTTGCCAGATCTTCTTTTTCGCCTGCCTGTCGCATGTCGTACAGCAAAGGAGTCTGCGAGTTGCCTGTTTCAATCTTCGGCCCCCATGTGATCATTTCCGGTCCATCATTTCCTTCAATCAATTTCCATTCTTTGGTGCGTACAGATAAAGTATGATTGGACGCTTGCTCAATTACCCAAGGCCGATCGGTCTTATCCTGTCCCAGCAAGTTCCCCAAACGGTTATAACTGTCGGGGGCGCTTCCTTTCGGGATGCGGGCATCGACCAGCGAGGCCAGTGATGCCAGCCAGTCTATTTGTGAAATAAGCACATCGCTCACTTCCGGTTTCTGTATAGCTTGAGGCCAATGTACAATGGCGGGGATACGCGTTCCACCTTCGAATGCGCTATACTTTCCGCCACGCAGGCCGCCGGTTGGTTCGTGACCGTTCAGCAGTTCTTCCGCTTGGTCGTCATATCCATCGTCCACCACCGGACCATTGTCACTGGAAAGGATGATTAATGTGTTTTGGGTCAGCCCCATTTTGTCCAGCGTTTCAAGCAATTGTCCCACACTCCAGTCAAACTGGGCGATGGCATCGCCGCGCAGTCCCATCTTGTTTTTACCTCGGAAGCGGTCGTGTGGAAAGCGGGGAACATGCACGTCGTTTGTGGCGAAATACATGAAGAAAGGTTCGTCCTTATGCTGTTTGATGAAGTTGATGGCATGTGCGGTGATGGAGTCGGCTATATTCTCGTCCTTCCACAATGCTTTTCCTCCGCCTTTCATATAGCCTATTCGGCTGATACCGTTCACGATGGACATGTCATGTCCGTGGCTCGGTTTCAAGTTGTATAAAAGTTCCGGATTGTCTTTTCCTGTCGGTTCGCCAGGGAAATTCTTTATATAGCTCACCTCGATCGGAGCGGATGGATCGTAATTGGCCACTTGTCCGTTTTCGATAAATACACAAGGCACCCGGTCGGCAGTGGCAGCCATAATGTAGGAATAATCAAATCCTAAGTCGCTTAAAGAGGCAGAGAGTGGTGCGTTCCAGTCTTGTTGCGCAGTTTTGTCTCCCAACCCTAAGTGCCATTTGCCAAAGGCACCGGTGGTATATCCCGAACTTTTGAACATGTCTGCCATAGTGTATTGCTCGGGACGTATGATCATGCCGGCATTTCCTGCTGCAACGTCTGTCCCAGGTTTGCGCCATGCATATTCTCCGGTCAGCAAGGAGTAGCGCGAGGGGGTACTGGTAGCGGCGGTGGCATGTGCGTTAGTGAATCGTATTCCTTCCGATGCCAGGCGGTTGACGTTGGGGGTCTGTACGTTTTTTGCGCCGTAACATTCTAGGTCGCCATATCCTAAATCGTCAGCATAGATAAAGATCACATTAGGCTTGTCGGTATATTGTCTTTTGTTTCCTGCATGAGTGGTCAGGCACGAGGCCAAGGCCAATGAGAGTATTCCGTAATGTTTTTTTTTCATAGCAAATATGTTTTATATTGAGTAATTATCGGTGGTAAAATTATAAATAAATATCCGTATATTGTGCTTCGGCTATGAATATTTAACAGCTTTTTCTAAGGCTGTGTTGTTTGTTGGAATATCGGCTTTTGCTGAAAATAAGTTAATATGAACGAAAGTAATGCAGTATTTCTTTGTTTTGCCATTTCTAAAGGTAGGAAACAGAAAAATACATTATGAATATGAAAAAATTAAATCTTTTATTTCTATCATTTCTGATTATTGCCGGAACATTATTCCAATCGTGTGACGAGGGAGACGGCTATTCTTTGGGAGATATGGCAGTGGATTGGGCTACCGTCAATGTGAAAGGGGCTCATGTGTATGATTTTACGGGAGACAGATGGGGAGCTATATGGCCTGCTGTGACAGATAACGGTTGGTATTCTCCGGTGGACGGACAACGGGTTATTCTTTATTTTAATCCTCTGTATGATAATTATCCCGAAGGTTATGATTGCTCTGTGAAAGTATTGAACGTGAAAGAGATATTAACAAAGTCTATAGAAAATCTGACGGAAGAGAATGAAGAGGAATATGGAAATGATCCGGTAGATATATTCGAAGGAAACATGTGGATTAGCAATGGTTATCTGAATGTTGTTTTTAATCAGAATATGCCAGAACGACTACGCCACCGGGTCAGCTTGGTGAGAAATACGATGGCCGAATCGGTGATTGACGGATATATACATTTGGAATATCGTTATAATACGTTTGGCGATACGACCGACCGTTGGATTAGCGGTGCTGTTTCTTTTGACTTGAGTTCATTGCAGGTCACAACGGAAACGAAAGGTATCAAAGTGAAAATCAATTCGGCCGTAAATGGTGAGAAGGAAATCGCTTTCGAGATAAAGGATACTCCTTCACCGGCAGGGCTGATTCGGATGGATTTCTCTCAAATGGAAATCGAATAGCTCTGCGTCTGTTTGTCAGATTAGGAGTGTGTAAAGGTATCCCTTGCATCTGTATTGTGGCAGATGCAAGGGATTTTTTTGGGATTGTTTTAGTGAAATCCCAGAATTATTTTGTTTCTTTGTTGGTGAATATAAACGGATAAAATGTGGCTGTTTACACGTACGTACGTGATGCCTTATACATACGTACGTGATGGCTTACACATACGTATGTGATGGCCTACACGTACGTACGTGTAAGGTGATGGGGGAGAACGGCTGTTTTATCTGTGATCTTTGTGTCAGAAAACAGGATATGTAGAACTAATAAAAAAGAAACGATTATGAAAAAGTATTATTCTTGTTAGTGTGTTTGTTCACGTTGCAAACGGTTGTGTGGGCGGAGGATGACAAACCTATTCAGGTAAGTCAATTGCCGCAGAATGCACAGGCTTTTATTAAAAAATATTTTCCTAATAACAATGTAGCCTTGGCTAAAATGGAAACAGATTGGTTTGATAAAAGTTATGAGGTGATATTTACTAATGGCGACAAACTGGAGTTTGACAAGAAAGGGGCTTGGACGGAAGTGAACTCTCGGCATAGTGCTGTACCCGTAGATGTGCTACCTGATGCTGTCAGAAAATATGTCACTGCCAATTATCCTGATGCCATAATTGTCAAGATAGAAAGAGATAAGCACGAATGTGAAGTGAAACTCTCTAGCGGATGGGAAATAACATTTGATAAGAAATATAATGTCATTGATATTGACCATTGATCATTAGCTATCAATAGAGAGTTGGGGGTATAAACATGAACCTGAATTTTGCAGACCGTTTCTTACTTGTTTTAAGATACGGTCTGCTTTTCATATAGTTTAGGCACACATTCTTGAAGGTATTCGGTTTAATTAGGTAATTTGTAGGACATTAATGGCGGAAGTTCCAAATTTTACTCTATATTTGCAATCATTAACAAACTAACAAATAATAAGGATTATGATGAACAAAATGTACGTGGCAGCTGTATTGGCTGCTTCTTTGTATGTAGGGACAACTTACGGTCAGTCTGCTGCTATAAAGAAAATTATAGAAACAGGCCAGACAGACAACCGGGTTATGCATCAGCTGGATATACTGACAAATCGGTTTGGAGGAAGAGTTATCGGATCGGATGCTTACGAAAATGCAGCCGAATGGATGATGTGTGAATACAAACGATGGGGAATCGAGGTACATCTGGAGGAAGCGGGCGAGGTGCCTGTGGGGTTCAACCGCGGACCATGGTTTGGACGGATGATCGGAGGGGACCAGCCGATGGACCTGCATTTTGTTACCCCGTCCTATACTTCGGGCACAAAGGGCTTGCAACGTGGCCATGTGTTGATAGAACCGCGTACACAGGAAGAGCTTGACCGTATGAAACATCAGTTGAAAGGTGCTTGGGTATTGGTTTCGGGCGAAAATACAGGTTGGCCCGTCGACCGTTCTGCTAAAGCAGACTCCTTGAGAGCTGCTATCAAAGCCGAAAACGTGGAAATAGAAAAACAAAATGCGGCCTTGATGGAAGAAAACTGGAGTAAAGGAACCAAACATGCCATGAAACCTTTGCGTGAAATACCGGGATTATTCTATAAAGAAATGTGTGAGGCGGGAGTGCTTGGTTTCATTCAGTCTGCTCCCGTACCCCTGCGTGCTTTGTACGATCGTGTCTTGGTGAACGATCCGAACACTACTTTTGACAATCTGCCCGAGGTGTGTGACATCAAGCTGGATGAGCATCAATATAAAATCATTAAACAGATGGCGAAAGAACGCCGGAATTTCTGGCTGGAGTTTGACATACGCAATCACTTTAAATTGGGGCCTGTGAAGTATCATAATGTAGTGGCATCTATTAAAGGTACGAAATATCCTGATGAATATGTAATACTCAGCGGTCATTTGGATGCATTTGATGTGGCCACTGGTGGCATAGACTGTGGTACGGGCATTGGCCCCATGATGGAAGCGGCGCGCATGATTGCTCTGTCGGGAGCAAAGCCTAAGCGCACGATTGTGTTTGTAGCTTTTGCAGGAGAGGAATTCGGGCTACTGGGAGCAAAGGCTTATGCCAAGACACATGCCAAAGAGTTGGGAAAGATTTCCAACTTGTTCAATCGCGATGGAGGACCTACTCCTCCGGTGGGCATATCTGTTCCTCAGGCCATGTATGATGATTTTGTGGAAGTATGTAAGCCTTTAAAGGACATCCGTGCCGATTATCCGTTTGAAGTCAAGGTGGCCAAACCATTTAAACGTCCTACGCAGACCGGTGGAACAGATGCTTCTGTGTTTGCTGTAGAAGGGGTTCCCACTTTCGGTTTTATTACCCGCGACATCAAAGGGTATAATTTCTCTTATGGAGAAATATGGCATACCGAGCGCGATTTATATACCAAAAACATTCCCGAATATCAGGAGCATGCTGCTACAGTTACTGCAGTAGTGGCACTGGGAATTGCTAATTTAAGTAAACAATTATCAAGGGAAGGGATGTATAAAGAATAACGGAATTGTTCTTTTTTTCTTCTTTTTGTGGAGTTATGTCGTATTCGATGTGTAAAAAATGTTAGTCGAAGTTCAATCTACTTGGATTCTCTATACCTTTGTCGGTGCAATAAAGACAAGAAGCAGGTAAACAAAAAGCCTGTGGAATTGTTAATACGACAAAGATAGATTATAAAATAAAAGTAAATTGAAGCTTATGTCACAGATTATCGGACATATTTCACAAGTTATCGGACCGGTGGTCGATGTGTACTTTGAGGGCAAAGGCATCGACGCCGATCTGCTTCTTCCAAGCATTCATGATGCTTTGACAATCAAGCGCAATGACGGCAGAATTCTGGTTGTAGAAGTTCAGCAACACATTGGTGAAGATACGGTGCGTACTGTTGCAATGGATAGCACAGACGGCTTGCAGCGTGGCATGGAAGTGATTCCGACAGGACATCCTATTACCATGCCGGTAGGCGACCAGATAAAAGGTAGGCTGATGAACGTGGTAGGTGAGGCTGTGGACGGAATGCGTCCGCTAGACAAAGAAGGGGCGTTCCCCATTCATCGCGAACCGCCCAAGTTCGATGAATTGTCTACAGTGCAGGAAGTGCTTTTTACAGGCATTAAAGTAATTGACCTGCTGGAGCCCTATTCTAAAGGAGGAAAGATCGGGTTGTTTGGTGGTGCCGGTGTGGGCAAGACGGTGCTTATCATGGAGTTGATAAACAATATTGCCAAGAAGCACAATGGCTTTTCCGTTTTTGCAGGAGTTGGCGAGCGTACGCGTGAAGGCAATGATCTATTGCGTGAAATGATTGGATCCGGAGTTATCCGTTACGGTGAAGAATTTAAGAAAAGTATGGAGGAAGGACATTGGGACCTTTCCAAAGTAGATTATAATGAAGTGGCTAAGTCACAGGCCACATTGGTGTATGGACAGATGAACGAGCCTCCCGGCGCACGTTCTTCCATTGCACTTTCGGGACTGACTGTTGCCGAGTCTTTCCGCGACCGCAAAAGCGATGACGGTGAAGGCGCACGCGATATCCTGTTCTTTATTGATAATATATTCCGTTTCACCCAGGCAGGTTCCGAAGTGTCAGCATTGTTGGGGCGTATGCCGTCGGCAGTGGGATATCAGCCTACGTTGGCTACAGAAATGGGACAGATGCAAGAGCGTATCACTTCGACCAAGAATGGTTCTATTACTTCCGTACAGGCTGTTTATGTGCCGGCAGATGACCTGACCGATCCTGCTCCGGCAACTACATTCACTCATTTGGATGCTACCACGGTTTTGAGCCGTAAGATTACCGAACTGGGCATTTATCCGGCTGTAGACCCATTGGAGTCTACTTCGCGTATCCTCGATCCGTTGATTGTCGGGCAAGAGCATTACGATGTGGCTCAGCGCGTGAAGCAGATTCTACAGCGTAACAAAGAGTTGCAAGATATCATATCTATTTTGGGTATGGATGAATTGAGTGATGAAGATCGCCAGACCGTAAATCGTGCACGCCGTGTGCAACGGTTCCTGTCACAACCGTTTGCCGTTGCCGAACAGTTTACAGGAGTGCCCGGAGTTATGGTGTCTATTGAGGACACGATAAAAGGTTTCAGAATGATTCTGGATGGAGAAGTAGATTATCTTCCCGAACAGGCATTTCTGAATGTCGGGACAATAGAAGAGGCGATAGAGAAAGGAAAGAAATTGCTGGAAGCTGCCGGCCATAAATAATAAATCGGGAATATGGAACATCATGAAGGTTTTCATTTGATTGTAGTTTCTCCGGAAAGTACATTGTTTGACGGCAAAGCGGAAATTGTGACATTGCCCGGGAAACAGGGTTCTTTCACCGTCTTGTATGATCATGCTCCGCTGATATCATCGTTGGTAAAAGGGAAGATCAGGTATGTGGACGACGAACAAGAGCATACCATCGGAATATCAAGTGGCTTCGTCGAGGTGAGAGACAATATAGTTTCTGTTTGTGTGGAAATCTGATATCTGATTATGCATTTGTTGGCCGTAAAGAGTTTCTTCCATCTTAAGATAAGGCATGAAAGTAATAGATATAAATATTAAATGATATGAGAAGTATACGGTATATAGGAGCGATTTTAGCCTTGCTGGTTGTATTCCTGCAAGAGGCCAATGCCGGTGAAGAGACGGACACTGGGCTCAAGAACCGGCAGGTAGACGTAAATGAAATCGTTTTCGGGCATATCGGTGATTCTTATGAATGGCACATCACTGATATAGGGGCTACACCTGTGGCTATACCACTGCCGGTGATTGTGAAGAGCAACCGCACGGGATGGCATATCTTCCTTTCTTCCAGATTTGAAGAAGAAAACGGTGAATATAAAGGCTTGTACATTGCCAAAGAAGGTGAGTATAAAGGCAAAATTGTGGAAAAGGATGCCAATGGTCGCGAAGTGAAGCCTTTAGATATTTCCATTACGAAAAATGTGGCCGGGCTGTTTATCAATAGTACGATTCTGGTCATACTGGTGCTAGGCTGTGCCCGTTGGTATAGAAGGCATCCGGTAGAGAAGGAAGCTCCCAAAGGTATTGTGGGGATGATGGAAGCCTGCATTCTGTCGATCAATGAAGACGTGATAAGGGGTTGCATAGGCAAGGATTACCGGCGCTATTCTCCTTATCTGCTTACTGCTTTTTTCTTTATTCTAGTCAATAATCTGATGGGATTGATTCCTTTTTTCCCCGGTGGTGCGAATATAACAGGCAATATTGCCATTACGCTTGTTTTGGCAGTCTGTACGTTCCTGGCTGTGAATATATGGGGAAACAAGGAGTACTGGAAAGAGATACTTTGGCCCGATGTACCTTGGTGGTTGAAAGTTCCGTTTCCAATGATGCCGGTTATTGAACTATTCGGAATCTTTACAAAACCATTTGCACTGATGATTCGGTTGTTTGCCAACATGATGGCCGGTCATGCCGCTATACTTAGCTTGATTTCCATCATTTTCATTACGGCGAATATGGGGCCGCTTATCAACGGATCTATGGGGCTTGTAGCGGTGGTATTTGGCATTTTTATGACGGCATTGGAATTGTTGGTTGCATTTATTCAGGCATACGTGTTTACCATGTTGTCGGCAGTCTTCATCGGACTATCCCGACAGGAGGCACATGGAGGAAAAGAAATAAGATAAATCAAATAACTAATTCAAAAAACAAACTATTATGTTACTAGCAGTTTTATTACAGTCCGCTGCTGCGGCAGGTTTAGGAAAATTAGGTGCTGCGCTTGGAGCAGCTATCGCAGTAATCGGTGCAGGTATCGGTATCGGAAAAATCGGAAGTTCCGCTATGGAAGCGATTGCTCGTCAACCGGAATCGGCAGGTGATATTCGTATGAACATGATTATCATCGCTGCACTGATAGAAGGTGTGGCTCTGATTGCCATTATTGTTTGTTTGTTAACTCTATTCTTATAATTTTAGTAAGCATGTCATTATTAATACCTGATAGCGGTCTGTTGTTCTGGATGGTCATTGTGTTTGGTATCGTATTTGTCATTTTGGCAAAGTATGGTTTCCCAATGATCACCGGAATGGTGGATGAGCGAAAACAATATATCGACCAGTCACTGCTTGCCGCACGTGAGGCCAATGAACAATTGGCCAACATCAAGTCGGATAGTGAGGCGATATTGGCTAAGGCTCACGAGGAGCAGGCGCGCATTCTGAAGGAGGCGGTCGCTACTCGCGAACGCATTCTGAAAGAGGCCAAAACACAGGCTCAGGTTGAAGGACAGAAGCTGCTGGATGAAGCGAAAAGGCAGATTCGGGCAGAGAAAGACAGCGCCGTCAGCGACATACGCCGCCAAGTAGCTGTACTGTCTGTCGACATTGCTGAGAAGGTTTTGCGCAAGAACCTCGATGACGAGAAAAAGCAAATGGAGATGATTGACCGTTTGCTGGATGAATTAACTGTTTCTAAACACTGATTGTTATGTATATAGGAGTTATCTCAATGCGATATGCCAAAGCTTTGCTGGCTTATGCCCAAGAGAACGGGACAGAGGATAAGGTGTACAAAGAGGCCGGGATATTGGCGAATCATTTTTCGAAGGTACCGGGCCTCAAACAGGCATTGGATAGTCCGGTGTTGCCGGCCAAGACAAAGCTGCAACTGATCTGCGAAGCTGCCGGAGGAGTTGTGAGCAGCGAACTGAAACGTTTTGTGGAATTGGTATTGGAAGAGCGAAGAGAGAAATTCTTGCAGTTCATGGTTATGTCTTACATTGACCTTTATCGCCATCAGAAGAACATTAGTGTCGGACGGATTACCACTGTATGTCCGGTGGCGGAGGAAGTGGTCGGCCGCATTCGGGCATTGGTGGAGAAGCGGACGCATGGGACTGTGGAACTCCATACCCGGCTGGACTCGAAACTGGAAGGAGGATTTGTCTTTGAGATTGAAACCTATAGGCTGGATGCGAGCGTAGCCAATCAGATTAAACGGGTAAAGCAGCAATTTATAGAGAGAAACAGAAGAATAGTATGAAATTGAAGATTCATGTATCGGAAAGAAAGGATGTTTGCTTGTTTCCGGATTAATTTTTGATTTTCCATTTTTAATTTTAAGAAGAAATGTCTGAAAATATAAAACCCAGTGAAGTATCCGAAGTGTTGCTTCAGCAACTGAAAGGAATTAATACCGATTTACAGTTTGATGAAGTGGGGAATGTGTTGCAGGTGAGCGATGGCGTGGCACGTATTTACGGCCTGCGTAATGCGGAAGCCAATGAATTGCTGGAGTTTGAAAACGGTATCATGGCTATCGTGATGAATCTGGAGGAGGACAATGTCGGTGCAGTGTTGTTAGGCCCTACAGACCAGATCAAGGAAGGAATGGTGGTGAAACGTACCAGACGCATTGCTTCTATCAATGTGGGTGAGGGCATGCTGGGCCGTGTCATCGATCCGTTGGGCGTTCCTTTGGACGGTCGTGGGCAAATAGGCGGAGAACTTTATGAAATGCCTCTCGAACGTAAAGCGCCCGGAGTGATTTTCCGTCAGCCGGTGAACCAGCCTTTACAGACGGGATTGAAGTCGGTGGATGCCATGATTCCTATCGGTCGCGGACAACGTGAATTGATTATCGGCGATCGTCAGACGGGAAAGACTTCTATCGCGATTGATACAATTTTGAACCAGAAGTCCAATTATGAGGCAGGAAAACCTATCTATTGCATTTACGTGGCCATTGGTCAGAAAGGATCTACTGTAGCAAGCTTGGTGAATACGCTGCGCGAACGTGGTGCGATGAATTATACCATTGTGGTAGCTGCCACGGCTGCCGACCCGGCTGCGTTGCAGTATTTTGCTCCGTTTGCCGGAGCGGCAATTGGGGAATATTTCCGTGATACCGGCCATGATGCACTGGTTGTTTATGACGACTTGTCCAAACAGGCCGTAGCTTATCGTGAGGTGTCTTTGATTCTTCGTCGTCCTTCCGGCCGTGAGGCTTATCCTGGCGATATTTTTTATCTGCATTCCCGTTTATTGGAGCGTGCGGCGAAGATTATTAACCAGCAGGAAGTGGCCGAACAGATGAATGATCTTCCCTCTAGCCTGAAAGGTAAAGTGAGGGCCGGCGGATCATTGACTGCATTGCCTATTATCGAGACGCAGGCGGGCGATGTTTCCGCATATATCCCGACCAATGTCATTTCGATAACGGACGGACAGATATTCCTCGAGACGGACTTGTTCAATCAGGGATTCCGTCCGGCTGTCAATGTGGGTATTTCCGTATCACGCGTAGGGGGAAGCGCCCAGATCAAAAGTATGAAAAAGGTGGCCGGGACATTGAAAATTGACCAGGCTCAATATCGCGAACTGGAAGCCTTCTCCAAATTCAGTAGTGACATGGATCCTGTGACAGCGATGGCCATTGACCGAGGACGCAAGAACAACCAGTTGCTGATACAGCCTCAGTATAGTCCGATGCCTGTGGGTGAGCAAATAGCTATCCTTTATTGTGGAACGCATGGATTGCTACGCGATGTGCCTTTGCATAAGGTGAAAGAGTTTCAGAAGTCATTTCTGGATATGATGCGTGCCAACCATCAGGATGTGCTTGATGTCTTGTCGGATGGTGTGATAGACGATGAAGTGACGGCAGTGATAGAGAAAATAGCCGCCGATACGGCACAACCCTTTAAAGTGAATGAATAGTTATGGCATCACTGAAAGAAGTAAAAGGAAGAATAGCCTCGGTAAACAATACCCGAAAAATTGCTTCGGCTATGAAGATGGTGGCTTCCGCTAAGTTGCACAAGGCGCAGGCCGCTATAGAAAACATGCTTCCTTACGAGCGGAGGTTGAATCATATCCTGACCAATTTCCTGAGTGCGGGAGACAGGGTGGAATCGCCTTTCACTGAAAGGCGTGAAGTGAAGCGGGTTGCTATCGTTGTATTTGCGTCCAATACCAGTTTGTGTGGTGGTTTCAATGCGAATGTCATCAGACAATTAACGGCTGTATTGGATAGATACCGGTTCTTGGGCATGGATAATATCATGTTGTATCCGATAGGCAGGAAGGTGGCGGAAGGAGTGAAGAAGATGGGGCTCAAGGCAGAAGGTGACTTTCAGCGTATGGCGGATAAACCGTCTTATCACGAGGCGGCCACTTTGGCGTCCGAACTGATGAGGCGTTTTTTGCACCATGATGTGGATAAGGTGGAACTGCTTTACAACCATTTTCGATCTACAGTTGTACAGGTTATGACACATGAAACTTATCTTCCTATAGAATGGACACGAGAGAAGGAGGCGGGGGAGAGTGACAGAACGACCGATTACATTGTAGAGCCCTCTGTTGATATGCTACTGGAAGAATTACTTCCCAAGGTGCTATGCTTAAAGATGTTCACCGTCTTGCTAGACTCGAATGCGGCCGAGCATGCAGCCCGTACGATGGCCATGCAGATTGCAACGGATAATGCGAACGATTTGTTACAAGAATTGACCGTGATGTACAACAAGAGCCGTCAGCAGGCTATCACCAGTGAGTTGTTGGACATTGTAGGCGGATCGATGGCATAAGAGTTGCCTGTGCACAAAAGCGGTATGCGTTACTAAAAAAAGCGGAAGAATGTTCTTTCGCTTTTTTATTTCCCGACTGGCCGAAACAAGCGTCGGATGGGACGGGCATGCCGGCTTTTGCGCCACTGGTTCTGCTATTTCGGCTTTTGCCGGCCCATTTCAGGCTTTTGCCGGCTCATTTTTTCGGATACAAACGGGCCAGATAGTCATAATGCTCTCCCTCTCTGACGATTTCCGCTTCAAATCCGTTTTCGGCTGCATACAGGCTGAGAGTCTGGAAGTCGATGTAGAGCCACTCGAAGGAGTCTCCTTTTACGTCCTTGTATTGCATCTGGAAATCAATTTCGCCATAGTAATTTCCCGCCAAGTCGATGAGGAAACTTCCGTCTTCGTCTTCAAACAGATAGCGGAGGTCGCTGGAGTCCATCAGAATGCATCCTCCGGGACGGAGCAACTGTTTCATCTTTTGAAAGAAAGCGGGTAGATTCTCCAGCCGGCCTACGATGCCCGAGCCGTTCATCAGCATGATGACCGTATCGAATGTTTCCAGAAAATGAGGGTCGAAGAGGTTGATTTGCCGTACATCTTTTATTCCTCTTTTCTCCATTACTCCGACCGAAAGGGGAGAAATATCAATGGCGCAGACATTTTTCCCCATTTCTTGCAGGGCCAGTGCATGGCAACCGCTTCCGGCTCCCACGTCCAAAATGTTTCCTTCTGCCATTCGTAGGGCGGTTTGTTCCAGTTCCGGCATTTCCCGTAGGGTGCGAAATAGTTCCTTGACGGGGATCTCGTCCTCGTCAAACTGGGATGAAAAGACACGCAACTTGTCTGCCTTGTGCCGGTTGAAATAGTCGGCAATGGCAGCTCCCATAGGATCTTTATCGGGTGAAAGCAAATTTGTTTTCATTCTATAAGGCATATCGTTTTATGGATTCACCCCGCAAAGATAGGCAATTCTTTGAAGAAAACATGAGCATTGGTGGGCGTAAAATGATGTTTCCCTTTTTGCATGACTGCTTTTTATTCTGTAATAAAGGTTGGCCGGAAGGCTGGACCTGTCTGTCGCTTGTTTAAATGACCTGATGAAGTGTGAAACGGAAAAGATTATGGAAGAATCTTTACAGTTGAAACGACTGGAGATTGTCAGGCGGATGTTATTGGAAGTCCGCCATTCGCCAGCCGCCATAGTCGGGATGCCGGGTTATCCCGACGTGTGGTGTTCGTGCTTGATTATTAATGAGATAACAAGGTGATGTCTTTGCGATTTCCGATATTCGCAGAACTGAATATGCCCTTTCGGTACCAGGAAAAAACAGGGCTGTTTACACGTACGTACGTGTGAGCCTACACATACGTATGTGTAGCGCCACACATACGGTCGCGCAGGGCCACACGTACGTACGTGTGTTTTTGCGCAACCGTATGCCCGTTTTTTATACTACTTTTGAGCGGAAGAACCGGGTGTATCAGGGAATTAAAACTGACAAAAGGATTGCAATTCGATAAATTGCACTATCTTTGCAGCCGATTTTAGAGAAAGACTGCAAAGAATGAAACCACAACTATTAATAGGATCCGTTACAGCGAAAAGCGGGAAGACTACTTTTATGATGGGGCTGCTTCGGGTGTTGAGCCGGCGCGAAATGCAGGCCCAATCCTTTAAGTGTGGTCCTGACTACTTTGATAACCGTTTCCATAATATGGCCGCCGAAAATGAATCGGTGAATCTGGATACGTGGATGGCTTCGAAAACACATGTGCAATACATCTATAATAAGTATGGAGAAAAGGCAGACGTGTGTATCACCGAAGGCATGGCGGGATTGTTCGACGGCTATCAGCGAATGCGGGGAAGCAGTGCCGAAATAGCCGGACTGCTGAAACTTCCTGTAATACTGGTGGTCAATGCGCATGCTGCGTCTTATTCCGTGGCCGCATTCATTTATGGCTTCAAACATTTCAGCCCGGCTGTAAAGGTAGTGGGTGTCGTTTTCAATCGTGTGACATCGCCGTCCCAGTTCGCCTTTTTGCGGGATGCCTGTCTGAGCGCAGGAGTGGAATGCTTGGGGTATATTCCGGAACTGGAGATCAATTGGGCCTATTACAGAAACGTTCCTTGGGGAATGTCGGCAGACGTCAGAGTTGAAATGAATGCTTTGATAGACAAGGTGGCCGATCAGATGGAGAAGTATGTGGACGTGGAAAAGCTGCTGAACATCTGCCAACGCACTTTCCCTTGCCAGTACACACTGCCTTATAGCTCCGAGACGGGAGTGGAGAGCCTTACTCCGCCTGCCGAAAAGATGAGCATCGCTATAGCGCGGGATTCGGCTTTTAATCTCATTTACAAGGAAAATGCAGACCGCTTGTCCGAGCTTGGGAAGATAACTTATTTCAGCCCCGTCTATTGCAGCAAACTGCCGGAAGCCGATCTGATTTATATTCCGGGAGGAACCCCGTGGGTATTTGCACGGCAGTTGCATCGCCGTAGAAAACTGATAGAAGCCATGAGAGAGTATGCGGAAGACGGTGGCAAGATTCTGGCCGAGGGCGAAGGGCTCATCTACCTTGCCCAGTCGATGCAAGCCAATAGCATGACCACATACACCATGACGGGGATTTTGCCGTTTGACTGCAACATGATACCTGTCAAGCCCTATCAAGGCTATCGGCGCATCAAGCATAACGGAATGGAGATCACCGGATATGAGTTTCGGACGTTTAATATCAAAAATCCCGAAGCATTGGCTTCCCTCGCAAAGCAATATACACTAAAGGGACTCGAAGCGGCCACGCCGCTCTACCGGTATAAGAATGTGATAGCCGGATATACTCATTTTTATTGGGGAGAAACGAACCTGCTCAAACTGTGGGATGCATGATGTGCTCGCACAACGGCGGTGAAGGACGAAAACAAAAATCCTTTGCCGGGCAAAGAAATGGTTACCGCTGTCAGAACTTGATTTATTATATTGTCAGAATAAATAATGATGAAGAAGAAATTACATCCCGTCATGCTGGCGGGAACAGGCAGTGATGTAGGTAAAAGCATCATGGCTGCCGCATTGTGTCGCATATTCAAGCAAGATGGTTACACCCCTGCACCCTTCAAGGCGCAGAATATGGCGTTAAACTCTTATGCCACTCCGGAAGGCCTGGAGATAGGCCGCGCGCAAGCGGTGCAGGCCGAAGCCGCCGGAGTGCCTTGCCACACGGACATGAATCCTGTATTGCTGAAGCCGGGATCCGATCTGACTGCTCAGGTGGTGCTGAACGGCCGGCCCGTAGGCAATCAAGATGCCTCCGACTATTTCAGGAAGGAAGGGCGCGAAGAACTGAGGAAAGAAGTTCATGCGGCTTTCGATCGGCTTGCGGCACGTTATAATCCGATTGTCATGGAAGGAGCGGGCAGCATATCCGAGATAAACCTGCGCGAGATGGATCTGGTGAATATGCCAATGGCATGTCATGCCGACGCCGATGTGATTCTGGTGGCCGACATCGACCGCGGGGGCGTGTTTGCCAGTGTCTATGGCTCGGTGATGTTGCAGACTCCTGAAGACCGGGCGCGCATAAAAGGCGTTATCATCAATAAATTCAGAGGAGATATCCGGCTGTTCGAACCGGGTATAGAAATGCTGGAGAACTTATGCGGCATTCCGGTGCTGGGCGTGATACCTTATTACAGGGATATCCACATCGATGAGGAAGACTCCGTAGTTCTGGACTATAAACGGATGAGGGCGGTGAGCGATAAAGTGAACATAGCGGTGGTATTGCTCCGTCATCTCTCTAATTTCACGGATTTCAATCTGCTGGAACGTGACGAGCGGGTTCATCTGTATTATACCAATAATATAGACGAGTTGAAAAAAGCGGATATCATCCTGCTCCCGGGCAGCAAGAGCACCTTGGACGACTTGTATGAACTGAGGCGGAACGGCGTGGCGCAGGCCATTTTGCATGCACACAAGGAAGGAGCCACTGTCATGGGGATATGTGGCGGATTTCAGCTGATGGGGCTTGAGGTTCATGACCCGCAAGGCGTGGAGGGAGACATCCGGCATTTGCCGGGACTGGGGTTGCTGCCTGTCATCACCACCATGCAGGGAGAGAAAGTGACCCGGCAAGTCTCTTTCCATTTCCTTGACCATGCGGAAACTTGCCGAGGATATGAAATACACATGGGAGAGACCCGTCCGGTTTCGGGAGCATCCGTATCTCCCCTGAACAAGCTGGAAGACGGCAAAGAAGACGGATGCTTTGTCAGCCGGAAGTGTATGGGAAGCTACATTCATGGCATATTGGACAATCGGGCGTTTATAGACTATCTGCTTGAACCTTATGTGGGGAAAACAGAACACACCGCCTTGGATTACCCCACTTATAAAGAAGAACAATACGATAGGCTGGCGGCACATGTACGCAGCCACCTTAATTTACCTTTGTTGTACCAAATAATGAGCGATAATGATTGAAGGACATGGCGATGACGCCTATAAATATAAAGCGATAACGATCAATTTCAGTTCCAATGTATATAATCGGGTAGACCATAGCGGCCTGCACCGGTATCTGTTCAGGCAGATGGAAAGTATCCGTACTTATCCCGAGCCGGAACCCTGTTCGCTGGAAAAAGAACTGGCAGAACAGCTTCGCCTCCTGCCACGGCAGGTTTGTGTGACCAACGGAGCTACCGAGGCGATTTACTTGATAGCACAGACATTCAGAAACCGGACTTCGGCTGTCCTTATGCCCACTTTCAGCGAGTATGCGGATGCTTGCTGCCTGCATGGTCATAAAGTGATCTCCCTATACAGCCTGTGTCACTTGCCGGAAGAGGCAGGGCTGGTGTGGCTGTGCAATCCGAACAATCCTACGGGAGAGGTCAGAAACAAAGAAGAGTTGCTGGCATGCATAAATGCCAACCTTCAACGCATATTTGTGATAGACCAGTCGTATGAGTTCTTTACACAAAGGCCATTGCTGGGAGCCGCCGAAGCTGCTGCGTTGCCTAATGTCATTCTGTTGCATTCCATGACCAAACGCTTTGCTGTGCCCGGGTTGCGCATTGGCTATGCCACCGGTTGCGAGCGGCTGCTTCGTGAAATCCGCTTGCAGCGGATGCCTTGGTCGGTCAATCAACTGGCCATAGAAGCCGGCCATTATTTATTACGTTCGTCTTCGGACTATAATGTGGATATTTCCTTGTTGCTTAATGAGAAAGAACGGTTGGCTCAAGCGTTACTTTCAATTGGCGGAATGGAAGTATGGCCTTCTGATACTCATTACATGCTGATCCGGTTGCGTATGGGAAAGGCTTCGGCTTTGAAAGAATATCTGGCAACGGAACATGGCATACTGATTCGTGATGCATCCAATTTTGAAGGACTGGATGAGCATTTTTTCCGTATTGCCACTCAAACTCCCGAAGAAAATGATAAACTGATAAAATGCATAGCAAAATGGATATATATGCTTTGATCGTTCCGCTACTGGCCGGCTGGATATTGGATAAATTGTTTGGCGATCCGGTTGGTATTCCACATCCGGTTGTTGGATTCGGAAAAATGATTTCCTTCTGCGAGAAGCGATGGAACCGGGGAACGTATCGTATGCTGAAAGGAGGGGTGGTGGCAGTCTTGCTTATTCTGACGATATACGCGGTGTCTGTCGTGGTGTTGCATCATTTGTTTGTGCTCAGTTATTGGCTAGGCATTATCGCATCCACTGTGCTGGTCTTTTATTGTTTGGCGGGCACCACCCTCGTTCGGGAAGTGGAGCAAGTCTTTTGGGCAGCCGACCGTTCTTTGGAAGAAGGCAGACGACAAGTCTCCCGCATTGTGGGGCGCGATACTTCGGAACTGACAGACCAGGAAGTTCGTACGGCCGCATTGGAAACCTTGGCTGAGAACTTGAGTGACGGAGTGGTCGCCCCGTTGTTCTGGTATTTGCTCTTAGGAGTTCCCGGCATGCTGGCCTATAAAATGATCAATACGCTCGACTCGATGATCGGATATAGAAATGAGCGCTATGCCCGTTTCGGTTGTGTCGCCGCGCGCCTTGACGATGCGGTCAATTATATTCCGGCCCGCCTGACTGCATTTTTAATGATATTGTCTGCCGGCCGTCCTGGTTTGTTGAAGTTTGTCTTGAAATATGGTAGCCAGCATGCCAGTCCGAATTCAGGCTATCCGGAGTCGGCCTTGGCCGGTATCTTGGGCTGTCGTTTCGGAGGACCGCACAATTACTTTGGCGAAATGGTTTATAAGCCGTTCATTGGAGACCGGCTTCGTTTGGTTTGTACTACAGATATGCTTCAAGGAATTGAAATAAACAAAAGAACGGAAGTTTTGATGCTCATGATAAATATTCTTTGTTTCTATTTGGTGAAGTGAAATATATATATTACTTTTGTCGGCATATTTGAGATGCGGCAGTAGCTCAGTTGGTAGAGCATCAGCTTCCCAAGCTGAGGGTCGCGGGTTCGAGTCCCGTTTGCCGCTCATAATGAAAGCCTTGATAGTTAATAGATTAGCTATCGAGGTTTTCTGCTTTTAGCAGGTTACGGAAAGTCTATTTTCGGGTGGTTTCAGAGGGTGCATGTAAACCAAGATGTAAACCGAAAATTCATTATGAATGCCTGTGTTTCAGTAGTTTGCTACAAATCTAAGACATTATCCAATGGTGAAAATCCATTGATGCTCCAAGTATCTAAAGGAGGAAAGCGTAAATACCAAAGTTTAGGCATATCCATCAATCCTAAATATTGGGACTTCACACGAAACAAACCTAAGCCTAACTGCCCTAATAAAGAATATATCCAAAAGATTATCTTGGATAAACAAAGGGAGCTACAACAACGCATGTTGGAACTAAACAGCGAACAAAAAGAATACACTACCACCACTTTACTCAATAATGAGAATACAAAGTTTGAGCTAAAAACAGTCAGTATGTTCTACAAGGAACTTATAGAGCAATACACACGGGAGGATAAATGTGGAAACCGTCTTATCTATAAAGGCTCATTCAATTCACTCAAAGTTTTCACTAATGGGAAATTGGATATTCCATTTAATGAAATAGATATTGCTTGGCTTAACAAGTATGAGAAGTGGCTACGCTCCAAAGGTAATAGAGAAACTACAATCAGCCTACTTTTTCGCACGCTCCGTAGTGCATACAATAAAGCTATCAAAGCAAAGTGTGCCCGAAAGTCCGATTATCCGTTTGATGATTACAAGATTAACAAATTCGATACCACTACCCAAAAGAGAGCCATTGCCAAAACAGACGTGCTGAAATTCACAACAGAAGTGCAGCCCATCGGAAAGCAACAATATATGGAGTTAAGCAAAGACATATTCGTGTTCAGCTATCTATGCGGTGGAATCAATTTCACAGACATAGCTAATCTGACAAACGAGAATATCCAAAATGGCAGGCTACACTATATTCGTCAAAAGACAAAAAAGCCAATCAAGATAGGAATACCGCAAGAAGCCATGCAGATAATCGAAAAATATTCAAAGGAGAGCAAAGGCTATCTATTTCCGATTTTAGATAGCAAGATACACAAGACCGCCCTACAAAAGCAGAACAGAATACATAAGATATTAGGAAAGGTCAATAAGAATCTAAAACTACTTGCCGCACAGCTTGGAGTTGAAGCCAACTTGACAACCTATGTCGCCCGGCACTCATTCGCAAGCGTCCTAAAGAAATCGGGAGTAAACATCGCATTGATAAGTGAAGCATTGGGACATTCAGACTTAGCCACCACTCAAATATACTTGGATAGTTTCGATAATGAGCAAGTGGATGAAGCCATGAGGAATCTCCTTTAATCTATAAATAAATCCCATTTGCAGCAATGCAGGTGGGATTTTCTTTATATTTTTGCAAAAAAAGGACAAAATGAGAAATATTGATTTTAATAAATACCAATCAGCTCTAATCATAGGAAATGGATTTGATTTAAGTTTAGGTTTATCCACAAGCTATATGGACTTTGTGAATAGTGATGAATTTCAAATCTTGCTGAATATGCAAAATCAATTAGCTATCTATTTAAAAGTAAATGCTGAATTACAAAACTGGATTGATATAGAAAATGAGTTAAAGCTTTATTCGAAAAATGAAGATAATGCAAAATTCAAAACTGAGTATGAGGCTTTATGTAAACAATTAGTTGTTTATATTAATAATATTGATTATTCAAGTATAAATAAGAATTCTAAAGCTTATGAAGTACTTACAAATTTGTCTTCAACAAAAAACAATATTATTTTAGATTTTAATTATACTGCATCAACAAGGCTGATATTAAAGCAATGTGGGCTATCTGACGAGGATATAGATAATAGATTAATAAAAGTTCATGGAGAAGCATCTAATAACGATATAATATTTGGAGTTGAAGATAATGCTGGAATAAAAAAAGAGCATGTTTTTTTGCGTAAAGCATATAACATAAAATATAAGGCACTTAATTTTTCTGAATTATATGACAGAATAAAATCAGTTGCAATTTTTGGGCATTCTTTAGGAGAAACAGACCATACATATTTTAACAAACTCTTTCAGGAAAGCTGTATGTATAACAAGTTCTCAACTAATAACAATAAAGAATTTTGGCTCTTTTATTATAAAGAAAATGGCTACCACTGTATGATGCAACAATTAGATTCATTAACGCATAATAGCCTAACCTCATTTAGGCAATATAACAGAGTGAATTTTATCAATACAGATAAAGAAAAAGTTTTTATCTAACATAGCAAGCAATGGAAATAGAAGAACTGCCCGATTTGAAAGTTAATTGGATTGAAAGCTACAAATACCTTGCTGAACCACTATTAGAATATGTGTGGGAAGTAGCCAATCACTTCCTGCCCGATTATGAAGATGTGTCCGCTGCACCTGCCATATTCGCCAACAGATATGCGGAAAGAAACTTGTCCGTTGAAGAAAGGTACGAGAGAACACAAGAAATGAAAACTTTCAAAGGAACTTTGGAAGAATACAAGAAACGAGAATACAGAAAGCTGGATGATTCTTTCAAAGAGAAGTTTCTAACTAATGAAGATTTACAGAATACCATTGAAGCGTATAAGTTGGATGTTAGCAAGTTTTGGTATCTACTTCTGTTCGTATATGACTTTATAGAGGATATTGGTACAAACGCACCTGCATTAAATAAGTCCGTATTGGAGGATTTTAGCTATTTTCATACCAACCTATCGGAAGCTACCAGTATCACCCTAAAGAAGAATAACAAGAAAAGCTATGTCGTTGAAAGGGAGGACACAATCAGAATCATTCAAGCAGCCTTGCAGCATTTTGTCAATACATACAGCGATATTATACATAGTGAGCAAGATAGAGAAACCATGATTAAACAATTAAAGGACATAGGTTTGGAGGGCTTTATCAGAAATGACTTATCGTCAAAAATCAGCTTTACGGACAAGTTCAGTCTTGACATATCTTATAAGAAGTGGAAATTTACGGATATGTTTCTGTCTTTTATTGAAAGAAGAAAGGCTACCACCATACCCGATAAAAAAGTAAAGGTATCTAAAGACAAGATGATGCTTGTTTCAAGGCTTATCTATACAGTGGGCTATGATGGCAAAAGATATAATGAAGAATACGATTCGGAGGGTAACAAGAACAGAATGTTATCCAATCTCCTTAGAAGATACAAGAACGAGAAATTTCCGTCTGTCATAGCTAATAACTACAACGTAGTTTCATAAACGACATACATAAAAACATAGCAGAAATGCGTACTGAAAGGGTTGTTCTTTTCGGTACGCATTTTTTTTGCGTACTGGAATGGGCACGTTTTCTACACACATGGGCATTAGGCAAAATGCTTTGTTACCCCTTATTTCTGCCCTAATTTTGCAATGTCAAAAGGGAACAAATAAGTAAGTGCGCATAGCTTTAGTAGTTCTTTAATGACTTAATAATTAATATGTAAAATATCTAAAATTAGGAATTATGAAAAATTTAAAATTTGCAGAAGCATTAAATAGTGAAGTAGAAAACATAGTAGAAAACACTAAAGTAAGTGCAGCATTCGTGCAGGAACTGAAAGAAGCATTCCTCATGTTTCCCGTCAGAACGGATATGCGTTTCAAACAATCCTCAAAAGGAGAACTGATTATATCGGTCACAGTCGTTTATGCTACTGGCATGACACAACATTTTGAGGGTGCAGGAGATGCAGACCTTATTTCGGCAATACATTTCGGCATGGCTAAAATGATAAACGGCTTGCACGACTACAAAGCAGAGGAACATGAGGTCGAAATTGCCCAAGAGGGTGAAAACTTGGTAATGGAACTGTTCAAGCAGTACATGAACTCCACTATGAGGGGCTATATTGAAGCGGACTGGTACAACAACAGCGGCGAGCGTTACCGTTGCGTGAGATTTTCTTCCACATTCAACGGGAATGTAAAGTTCTGCATGAAAGCAACGGATGAAGTGAACAGCCTTATCTGTGAAGCCTGCAAACCCGAATGGATGAAGAAATCAGAAGCGGAAGCCAAACAACAAGTTCCCAAACAGAATGAAGTAGCCTAAACAATCAGCTTGGAAGGAAGTCGAGGGAACAATCTCTCTCGGCTTTCTTTTTAATCGGAACAGAGAAAATGAAACAGATACAGTTTGCCCAAACATATAATAATGAAGCTGCACACAGACAAGTGAAGCTACTAATGAAACAACACAAGCAGCTTTATATCCAAGTGAACGGTGAAGCATGGATTAGCAGTCAAGGAGTAACGAGTATAAGATACCAACTCAACGCACAAGGCTGGCAGTGGATTCTTAATTATCTGCAAACGGGAGATTATGAGGATTTTGGAGTATTCCCGTCCAGACTATCCAAGCTATGCAGCGAGTTCCAAGAGGATGTGGTAAAAGAACTAATAGAACAGAAATACAATATTGCAAGAATCCCTTTTTTACGGGAAACCGAAGCCTATATAAGACTTAGAGGGCTGTTCCGTTTCGGAAAACTCTTTTTCAGCATAAGGAGAAGCGATGAATTTATAGATTATCTAAACAGCAAAGGATTATGATTACTCTACATAAAGGTCAATACCTGTCTGACGTAATGAGTGAGATTCCGTCAAACTGCATACTTTCCAAAAGAATACCCGGCTGTGGTGCTACCACTTTGGAGCTTGAAACCCAAAGAAATTCCATTATCGTAGTTCCCAATGTACCCGTCATCAAAAGCAAGTGCGGAAAATACAGCAATCTGTTAGGCGTTTATGAAGATGTCACAACAGATAAGATTCGCAATTATCTGACTAATAACAGACTACATAAGATAATGACTACTCCCGAAAGTTTTGGAAAAGTGAAAAACGCTTGCAGTGGTATTGACATTTATAATCATTTCTTCCTGCTGATGGATGAATGCCACCAATTAATCAAGGATGTGGATTACAGAACGGACATAGTGCTGCCCATGAATGACTTTTTTCGTTTCAAAAGCAAGGCTCTTGTTTCCGCCACTCCTATCGGATTCAGTGACCCAAGATTTAAAGAGTTTGAAACAGTGGAAGTAAGTGCCGATTATGATTACAGACAAGAAATTGCGGTTACACATACTTATAATATATACAAGGCAATAAGTGAATATTTAGGCAATCACACAGAGGAAACAGTCTGCTTTTTCGTCAATTCCGTGGTAATGATTTACTCCATAATGAAACAGTTCGGCATATTGGAGGATTCTACCGTTTACTGTGCGCCAAAAAGCCGTTTGAAACTGAAAAATGAATACTCCTTTGATAATGCTTATAATGATTGGAACGCAGATACCATGAAGAAATATAACTTCTTCACTGGCAGATTCTTTACGGCATTCGACTTGGATTTGCCTTATCAGCCCGATTTGGTAATGGTTACAGACCCTTATAATTCCGAATATACCATACTTGACATAGATACGGACTGCATACAGATTTGCGGAAGATTCCGTAACGGTATAAAATCGGCAACACATATCTATCGGGTGAATCCCGAAATCATAACCAAAGACAGGGAACAGATAGAATGGGAAATTTCGGCACATGAATTTGCCTATAACACGATACAAACCTTATACAAAAGTGCGGATAACAGAGAAAGCAGATTCGCTTTCGGTGCAGTTCTTGAAACCATGCCGTTCCGTAAATTCCTATATTCGGACTTTACAAAGAACTGGTTTGCCATAGACAATGAGATTAATTCCGTATTGGTGAACAACAGATACCAATCAAGACAAGAAATAAAGAACTGGTACAATGACTGCCATTTCTTCAATCCCACATTTGAGAATTGCGAATATAACGAGAATGACGAGAAATTAAAGATTGCCAAGACTACACGCTCGGTAAAGGACAAACACAGAAAAATGGTACAACTTCTTAGTGAAATGGAAACTCCCTACTCGGAATACGCCTTAGATTTCATTAATGATATGCGGAAGATTGACCCGTTCATTGTGGAAGCGTTTGAGACTTTGGGCAAAGAGAGGATAGAAGAACTTAACTATTCCAAAAAGAAAATCAAAGAAGAAATGATTCTGACACAACGTAAGGGGAATAAAGTTATCAGACTGGTTAAGAATATATTCAAGGTTGGTAACAGATATTCCAATGAGAAAATAGTTAATGAATTAACGAGAATATATGAGAGATTGAACATACACCCCGAAGAAAATATAGAACCGAAACTTATCGGTCTCTATTATCAAGCAAATCCATTTAAATCGGGTAATATAAGAGGCTATCAATTAAATTCGGAATTAGTTTAGCTAAATGGGACAAAATCTCATTTTCTTGCCTTTCTATACCCGATACAGAAATTAAGTAAAATGTCCCTATCAACCTTAATAACTAATGAAACAGAGTAATTTTCGTACTAACTAATAATATACAGTCGCAGGAAATTCTTGCGGCTTTTATTTTTGGCGCAGAACCACAGCCCCACATTTTCCCCGATTCCGATTTTCCGAATATTTCCACGTTAGGAAGAGTTATATAGCCTATACTTTATAATATACCACATACAGCTAATACCATTAAAAAGACTACCTAACTAAAGAATCACCTATATTCAGTTTTGCTAAAAGTCAAGAGAGCAAATATTATAAGGTACTTTATACAGAAAGCCCCCCTCCCCATTCAATCAGTAACCTTAAATATATAAGAGTGTCTGCCTTTACAGTGTACTACCCCCTTAGTCCCCCTCTGTATATTGATATAAAAAAGAATTATTAATCATTTAAACTTTTATCAATATGAGAAATTTAGTTATCATGCCAACAGAGAACAAAGAGAGAATGAATTTAGGTGAGTTTGCAGAAGAAGCAACCATTATTGAAGAAACTGCAACACCTAAAAGGGTAAATCATTTCATTGAGGCAAACACCCAAGAAGCTACCTTGCAACATTTGAAAAATGACTGCATTACTCCCGTTTTTGCAAAAGACAATGAGCTTACAGTAAACCATGCTGCATTTATTGAAACAGTTTGGGAAGCTGCAAACTCCTACTACAATGGTGAGACTATTGGAACACCCAATGTTCGTGTTAGTCATGTGATTAAGGGTCGCATTCCCGAAGCTATCCACAAACCTGCCAATCAGTTGTTGGAATCAGACAAAACCATCTACTATGAGAGGGCAGCTTTCAGTATTGACATTCCTACAATCTATGAAACGGTTGAGGGTAACAAGTTGAACCTTTCAATAGTAGGGGTTAGAGCCTATAACCAAATGAATCTGTATTCAAAGAAAGTTCCAGAGTTGTTTAGGTTGGCTATTGGCTTTAAGAACCAAGTATGTTGCAATATGTGCATCTTTACAGACGGTTACAAGGATGATTTAAGAGTGAGCAATACAAGTGAACTTTACCGTTCTGCCTTGGAACTGTTCAACAACTACAATCCTGCCAAACATCTGCATTTGATGCAAAAGTTGGGCAATACTTCAATGAGTGAGCATCAATTCTGCCAAATATTGGGTAAAATGAGACTTTATCAGTGTTTGCCCAATGGCTACCAAAAGAGACTGCCAAGAATGTTGCTTACTGATACACAAATAAACAGTGTTGCAAAAGCCTACATTAATGATGAGAACTTTGGCAGCTTTGGAAATGACTTGAATATGTGGAAATTTTATAATTTGCTCACTGGAGCAAATAAAAGTTCATATATTGATTCATTCTTAGACCGCTCTTTAAATGCTACTGAAATGGCAGTTGGAATTAATGCAGCCTTGCATGGGGATGAGCATTACAAATGGTTTATTGACTAATTAATGAGAGGACATCTATTTATTAGGTGTCCTTTCTTATCTATTTTACAAACCTTTTAAATAATGAGATATGGAATTACAAGAAAGCCGTGAATATAAGGCTGCAAAAGAATTGGAAAGAGCTTTGAATGATATGAGTTGGAATCCTCAAAAATTTGCTGAAAGTACAAGATATTATCACCGTACATTACAGCAGGAATTAATGAAAACCATTGTGGCAATCATTAAAATGGTTGGTGATAAGGGGTACAGAACAGACCTTAGAAATCAAGCCTCACATGAACTTTGCAGAAAGATTATTGACAGTGGGGTATTGGATGATTGTTACTTGCCTTTTATATAATGTAATGAGAGGACATCTATTTATTTAGGTGTCCTTTCTTTTTTATTCACTTAAAAATACTACAAAATGGAAGATAATGGAAAATTGATTTTATGGGGTACATTGGTAGTTCTACTACTGATAATGATTGGTATTATCAATCCTTTTTTGCTGATACTGATTTTATCCATCTTTATTTATGCGCAATCTTAGTTACACTTTTTTATTGGAATGGGACAAAGTTTGAAATTTCTGTTGTTATCATACCTTTTTCAGAAATAGAGAATTTTGTCCCGTTCTCTAATATACAGTAACTTTCAAAAACTGCAATGTAAGAGAAACTACAAATAATGGTTATATCTAAATCTGATAGGGCATAGTTCCAAGCCAAACAGATTGCGATAACGTAATTAGCCCTACATTAATGCAAGCGTAAGAAAATTATCTTTTTAAAAAGCCATGATATGGCTTGTAGTTTATGGTATGTGCAATTTTGGGGAACTACTTATATGCCATACTAATCTACTGATTATTTAGCTATTCCATAAAATAATTTCTGAATTATGCAAACATATGCAAAGTATTGAAATACAGTTTATTTTGATAATTCAAATTAAACACATAGCTTTGCAGTGTCCGTTTACAAAATCCCATTTATTTAATCATTTAAAATTTATCAGCTATGAGTAATCTTAAAACTTACTTCAAGAAAAGTGTGTCCGTATGTAAGAAAAGCTCTGCCTATATAAGAGCTATACTCGTTCTTGCAAAGGCACTATATCATGCAATGGTGGGCAATGGAAATTATGAGGTATCATTTACCAAGATAGGGCGCAAATGGTACTGTAATGTTCCGGGCTTTCCCAAAGAACTGTTTGAACATACGCTCATGGTTGGTGGTGCATCCAACTATTTTGAATATTACTCTCGTGGAGAAAATGAGATTGTGGCTACTATCAGAATTGCTAAAGAATGGGAAGATAAGTTTTATTGCGGAGTTAGATTATATAAGGTAAGTTCCACTTTAACGGGTGGTGCTTTCTATAAAGACCCAAGCGGAAATTTTGGTGAAGAACTTTGGCTTTGTCCCGTTACTCTATTCTTATTGGGCAAATACCCGAAACTAATCTTTATCTATAAGATTAACAAAAACTACCTGCATTGTCCCATCTGTATTGAGTGATTGGGCAAATTTATCCTCACAGATACCGCTATAATTGCAAATGAATCACTAATTTTGTGGTCTAATTAACTAAAAACACAATAGATATGGAAGGTATGTTCTCTTTAGGCAATGTTGGATTATGGAGAATGGCAAGCAATGGCTATATGTCTCTAACTGGAGAAGTGGGTGAATTATTCATTACCAAAATTTTAGGAACTATCATTCTTAAATTGAAATATAAAGATATTGTTTACGCAGTTTCAAAAAACGCAAATGAAAGATATTTTAGAGTACCAACCTCGGAAGGTGGATATTTCTTCTACTTTGACAGCTTTAATGAATTAAAAGAGGCTATTGAAAAAGGCAAATAGCAGACTGATTATTAAATAGTTCGCAGTATTTGCGGACTTTTTTTATATCCATTATGAAGATTAGATACTTCTTTCATTCATTACTTAGTTAGGCAACAAACCCATATACCTTATAATCTCTAATAGAACTACATCTTTCAATCCGCAGAAACTACGGGTACTTTTTTCGGGAAGAAATCTTCTTATAGTCCCCATTCAAAAAAAGTACCTGCTTATGCTATTACAAAGAAAAGAAGCTGAATACTTCTCTAATTACTTACTAAAGATATGCTTTAGAACATTTAGAATTGCATTTATCAGCGTTTTATCTTTAGCTATTCAAAACTTTTCGCTAACTTTGCAACAATTCCAGTAGTCTTAATGCGTTAAGACACTGAAAGGACATATTTAACGAAAAGGTGTTATTGAAATTATCTTTATTGGTAAATTCTCGCAAAATTTTCCTGTAGCAAAGATAATGGACGGTAGCACCACATCTTTGGTATGTATAGCCATTATTGGCTTTCTACATATCCTTTGGTGTGGGCTATTGTCTTTATCCGCTACGAGGCAATGCGAGAAGCCCACCAATGGATAAGGATGATAAGTTCCCACACCTTATTTTTTTATTCGCTTCTTCGGGGAATTGGGAAGTACAATATTAGTGAGCAATGAAGAAGATTATTTCAATTTTAGCTTTTACAGTATTGCCAACAGTTGCTTATTCACAACTTCCATTAGTTGAATACAAACCCGTAATAGTTGGCAAAAGTAATAACAACAGTAGCAACGAACATAACCAAGGTAATAGTAATGAGTATTTCCCGAATGTGCCTTCATATTCTACTCCTAATCGTTCCACCACACAAAACTATCAGACAATAGGAGCATATTTTTTTGATACAAGTTCACAGAATTTTAAAAGAACGAAAATTAAAATCAATTTCGGGGAATCCTATTCGGGAGAAACTGAAATCTATGTTAGGGCAGTATTAGACCGTTCTTTATATAGAGAAAGTTGGAGAGACTGTAACAACAGAGCCGTTAGGGTCAATGCTTTGTTAGACAAGGAAATTATAGTGAATAATTTTGAATGGAAAGTAGAGCATACGGCTTTGGGTACTATTTACTTTAATTACTAATTGTTGAGATTATGAGAACTTTTATTCTGATTTTGTTTTCTCTATGCTTTGTCACCATATATGGGACAAATACAGAAAGTAATGATGTTGCATTATCCATAAACCAAAATTTTCAAGGCAGTTTTTCCTATAAATATGGTGAACGGAGAATAGACAAAGAACTGTATATACATAATTTAGGGAATAATGTTCAATCTTATATCGCAAGTAAAAATTGGAATGAATATAAATGTGAGGAATTTAGAAATGCGTATGGGAAATATATGGATGCACTGAAAAAAGACAGACTATCCGCAGATGATTTTGGAACAATATATGATTCTAAAGGAGAGTTAGGAAATGCTGACAATGATGATTATTGGTATGACAACAAAGGAAATAGGATAAGTGGTGCGGAGTACAGAGCTTTAAGTGTACGCAAACAAAAGAAGTATCGGGCTTTTTATGCCAATAAAGAAGTTGCCACATATTTCAATGAGATTGCTAAGGCTATAGTAAACAGAAGATATTCAGATTAACAATCGAACTATACGGTTATGAAAAAATATTTATTAGGACTTCTACTGTTTTTCGTTTCATGTGGAATAGGTAAAACCTATCTATATGAATTAGACTTTACGGAAGATAAAGACAGAAAATCGGGAAATATATTCAATGTGTTCGTACATGACAAAAAAGGTAACGCTTTCGATGGAACAGCATGGTCAAGCGATGGAAAAACTCTATCCATAGAAGTAAACAATGGCATTCTTGTTTGCTTAAAGATGTATTATGAAAATGGGGAAATGGCTACATATAGCACATTACAACAACGTACCTATTATGATAAAGATGGGAATGTGATAAGCGAAACAGATTTTAGAGCAGGAATAGATTCTGAAACTTTGTCACGCATGAGGATGGCTTCAATGGAGTTAGAGAAAAGATAGCTTAGATAACAGCCCAATATGATTCAAACCTCAATAATATATAATTAAAGTAGCTAAGTATGAAGCAGTTAAATAAATGCGTGTTGTTTTTTATCGTGCTATTCCTCAATACTACTTATCTATTTGCAGACATTGGTAATCGTGGTAGATGGGATAACGGTGGAACTTCTAATTTTGGAATGTCCTTATGGGTACTTTTGGGTATTATCGCAGGAGGATTCTTTGCATGTATTTTTATTAAAAACGGCTTGGAGAATGGATTCAAAGACAAGGAACTGAATAAAACTGGATGTATGTCAATAATTGCTACTATTGTTGGATTATTGGTTTTAGTATCTATGTGTTCACATTAAATAGAAGTATGTATGAAATTCAAATTCTTAGCATTCATATTAATCGCATTCAGTATCAATCTATATGCTGATGAATACAAGTTTGATTATGCAGTTATTGACAATGAGAAAGTGACGACTGTAAGTGCTTCAAATATTACAGCCCATCTTATTAGTGAATCTAAAGCTACTGTAACTTATAAAAATGAGACCGTTACTCTAATATCTAAAGATGGTTACGAATACAAAGGCTTTGGTGAAAGTGGAGTGGTAATCGTTTCTAATAGAGTGAATGGTGTATTAAGTAGAATTACCATAGGAGGAACTTTTAGAGGACAAACCGTTATACTTGTTTATAAGCGGATTAATAGCAAATAACATCTTGATAATTATGGATATTCTCAAATATATTGTATGTCTGATTATTGCAGCTATCATTTATTTTATAGTCGGGCTTATTGCTTGGAATATTGTATGTTCATGGGTTGATATGTCATCTTGTACATTAGTGGAAATTAGTAATTATAGAATATACACATACTCTGGAATAGCTTGTATTTCCGCGATTATAGCTGAAATAAGAGTAGGAATAAAAAATGGGCGTGATATGGACGGGGCATGTACAATTCTATTTGTCACTGGATTTCTTGCACTTATGGCTAATCATTGGGAAAGCATGTGGGATAGTGTCGCTGTTATCCTAACTATTTTATACAATATTATAAATATTGTAATAATGGCATATTGCTTTTATAAGAGTAATGAATGATATTTCCATTTACATAAACTACCATGAAAAATACTGTTATCCTTTTAATTAGCATAGCTACATTTATAGCCTGCACCAAACAAAAAGCGGAACAAGTTTCTACCATAGACAGCACTTTACAAGTAAGTGTTGATTCTATCCTGCAAAACAAGCTATCCGAACTTAATGCTACGGTAGGGCAAGTTATTATAATGGAAGTACGGACGGGAGAAATTAAAGTTTCTGTTGGTTCTGATTCTATTCTGCAAGAATCGGGATTAGTGCGTATCGCTTCACTTTTGGCAGTATTGGAAACAAAGGCAGTCAAACTATCCGATTCGATAGATGTTGCAGATGGTGTCTTAGCTATTGGTAAAGATACATTGTGCGACCATAATTGGCATAGGGGTGGATATGGAAAAATCACAGTGGAACAAGGCTTTGGAGTAGCATCCAATATCGCCAATTACAAAATAGTAAAAAAAGTATTTGAGAATGAACAAGCCTTTTCGGAAGCACTTGCAAAGTATGGTTATCAAGTGAAAGACACAAGTCTTGTTTATAATCCTTTGGGATATGGCATTCTCACCACTCCATTACAGAACTTGACTTTCTTTAATTACATAGCTAAAAGTAAGACTGCCATAAAAGAAGCATTGGAATACTCTGTTTCTAATGGATTAGCTAAACCTGCCCAATCAGATAAAGTTAAAGTAGCTGGAGCAACGGGAACAATTCAACTTCCGAACGGTGAATATGCGGTAGAATTTTGCGGTTACTTCCCTGCCGATAATCCGAAATACAGTGTTATCGTTACCATTAATAAGACAGAATTACCTGCAAGCGGTGGACTGATGGCAGGTGATGTTTTTAGGCAGATTGTTGATATTATGAATGAAAGATAATGAGAAGATTGCTATTTATCATTATTGGGCTACTTAGTTTAGCGGCTTGCAAAACAGACAAGACATCTGTTCCGCAAGAATTTGAGTGCTTTAATCAGCCACATATATACATAAAATACAAACAGCCTATAAACGGATATACAGTAAAGGTTATGTGGTTGCAATATGGTGAGGTAGGTAATGCTCTATTCTGTTTAGAGAAACAAGGAGTACAATACTACTACTTTGCGGAGAAATGGACTGATAAGATTCTGTATGATAAGGGTAACACATATCCGCACAACACAGTTATAGAGTTGGATTATACGGCTAAATTAAAGAGCGAAGAATACCTTTCGGATGATTCTCCTTTCTTCTTTTCTGATGTTGATTTTGACGGAGAAGAGGAGTTCATTATCAACCGCTATAAAAGTGGTTCAAGGGATTCCAATGCTTATGATGTGTACGACGTCAGCCCATACGGTTACTTTATACAGAAAACAGAAGTACCATTTACAGAGTTGGAAAACGGACAATGTAAGTTTGATTCAGAGAACAAGACTATTACTGTTTTTGGCTCTAATGGATGGAACAACGCTATTAGGCATATCTACCAACTAAAAGACAGAAAATTTGAATTAGTACAATCAGAATAACTATTTCAAAATCAAACGAAATGAAAACATTTAGATTTATTGGAATGGCTTTATTAGCCATAGTAATGTGTGTGAACTTTGCTTCTTGCAGTAGTGATAATGATGAAGAAAGTAACGGTGGTAAATCAACACAAGAACTGTTACAAGGCGTATGGTATGATGCCTATACAGACGATTGTCCCTACTTTATTGTCGAGAAAGGCTATTGCTACTTTGCCAACCAACCCTCAACAGTTTACTATGTTGAGAAGTACAAATACACTTTTGATTCTAAAAACAATACGCTGATGTGCTATGGATATGATGAAGAAAGTGATACCTACGATAATGAGCCGTGGTATATAAGAGTTAAATCTGTATCAGATACCAAACTTATTATAAAACTTTTGAACGATGACAATCAAACCGTTGATGATACAAGAGATTGTGTAAAACAATAGCAGACCACTACTTGACAGACAAAAAGCCAACCTACCCATTTGAAGTATATACTTCAAACAACGGATAAGTTGGCTTTTTCAGTTCTGAACAAACATCTTATTAACTACAAAACTATGTGTTTCACAAGCATATTTATAGATGCAGAGAACACAAAACAATAAGAGTAGATTTTTCAGCAGGTAGATTTTTAAGAAGATATAGCTTTATATACCTACTACTGATTTTTATACCGATACTATATTATGCAATGTCAATACAATATATGAATACTTTTTCAGTAGGGAGAAAGCTACTTTATACTATTATATACTATATCAGTAGATAGATAAAAAACTGATAGTCAAAAGCAAAACTATAAGAAAGAATCATTGGATAACAGCACAATATTGACTAACTTTGTGGTGCAGTTCAATGCTGCAAAGAGATTATTAATTTATTGTTGAATTTATCTTGTTTACGTGTAAACCAACATGTAAACCGCAACTTGAAAGGACTTCTTCTAAGAAGATATAAGCGGCAGTAGCTCAGTTGGTCACTTTTAATCCGCAGGATTAAAAGGCATCAGCTTCCCAAGCTGAGGGTCGCGGGTTCGAGTCCCGTTTGCCGCTCGACTGAAAAAGAAGGAGTTACGATAGACAGTAATTCCTCTTTTTGTTTATGTATATCGTACAACATTACGTTATTAGGGGTTATTTAGGGTTATTCCCTTGTCTTTGTATGCAAATTATATGCAAATACTCAGTTCTCATACTTTTTCTGTGAATTGGATAGATGTTGGAAGTGTGACCAGAAGTTAAGCTTAAAGGCGGAGGTTGAAATGCAATAGTCACTACCTGACAGGTAAGTGTAATGTGGAGGGAGTTGGTAAACGAGATGATGTATTGCTTGTTATCCGTTCGGGCTAATGGGGGAGACGAACCCGCCTCTCCCCGTCAGAGTAATTCTATTCTGACAATACCTCCATAGGGGGTGAGTGCGTCAAATGCTTCTTCGGGCTTGAGAATCCCCGCATATATCTGAGCATTTAGTAATACACCACCATGGGCGAAGACTGCCACTTGCTTGTACGCTTTTCGGCGAAGTTCCTCCATGAAATCGGCTACACGTCGGTATTGATCTTCGAAAGATTCTCCATTAGTGGCCTTCACATGAAGATAGTCCGCGTACCATTTTTCTAGATTTGCATCGGAGATTTCGTCAAAACGATGCATTTCCCAATCTCCAAAGTTGATTTCTTTCAGGCGGTCGTCCCGTTCTGCATCCGGATAGCCGCAAAAGGCAGCTAGGCGTACGCATCGGCTCAGCGGGCTGGTATATACTTTGTTGAAAGATAATCCTTGAAGGCCGGCAGCTGTCCGAGTGGCTTCTTCTTCGAAAGTCGATCGCAGGGGGACATCTGTTTGTCCGTAACAAACACCTTGAGGAACGTCGACGGAAGTATGGCGGATGAAGTATACGATCATAAATTAGTATATATTAAGTTTATAGTCAGATAAAAAGAAAGCTCGCATAACAGAAATGTTGCTCCGCAGCAATCGCCGGTGTATCCTTGAAGCCGTTTGCGCATCAGTGACATTAACAGGATGAATACTGTAGCCGAAGCAATAGCTGCCCACCAGTAGTTTCTACCTACCAATAAAAGCATGGGTAGGATTCCGATCAGAAAGGTAGAGAACAGAGTGCCCGGAGTCATGCGGTCATAAACTACTTTTGCTTTCGATTCTTCTTCCTTGCGAGCATAGGGAAGGGTGTTGATGACTTGTGACGCACAAAATTTGCTCCAAGTGTCTCCGCTCAGGATAGCTGTGCATGCTAAAGAGATAGGGAGGTTAGCCAGTATATTCCATATTAGTCCGTAATAAAACAATAATCCCAATACTCCGTATGTTCCAATGTGTGAATCCTTCATAATGGACAGGATCTTTTCGCGTGAGGTTCCTCCGCCGAAACCATCGCAAAAGTCGGCCAGCCCGTCTTCATGTAGGGCACCTGTCACCATCAGACGGGATGCTAATGCCAAAAGTACAGCAGTCGGTGTAGGGAGAAAAGTTGAGGTTATCCATAAGGTTCCTGCCATAATTCCTCCAGTCAGCCATCCAACGAAAGGCCAATAATCAACCACTCGCTTGAAATAGACGGGGGGGACATTGGCAAGCTTCCAGAAAGGAAGGCGTGTGAAAAAAATGAGAGCAGCAAGCAGTTTCATCATTAAAAATATTTAGTGATGGAGGCATGGGCGAAATTATCCATTTCGTTCAGCATATTTACGGAAGATGCGACAATGGGGTATGCACAGATTGCTCCGGTTCCTTCTCCCAAACGTAATCCCAGATTCAACAAAGGACGGACTTGCATAGTGTCCAACACCAATTTGTGTCCAATCTCGTCTCCCTGATGCCCGAATATGGCGTACGACAACACTTCCGGATGAAGTTTTGAAGCTGCCAATATACAGTTGGTCATGATGAAACCATCTACCAGAATAATCATTTTCAGTTCAGCAGCACGAAGCATACCGCCTATTGCCATAACCATTTCATATCCACCAAACCAAGCCATAATGTCTTCGACCGAACCATTGCCGGTGTAATGATCGACCGATTGTTTCAGTACGTTGTATTTATGACGGATTCCGTCTGTATCCAATCCACTTCCGGCACCGACGCATTGTTCTAATGAAATACCCGTCAGTAAATGCATCCAAATAGAGGAAGGTGAGGTGTTACCAATCCCCATTTCGCCAAAACTGACCACATTGCATCCATCGGCATGAATCATGTCCGTTATTTGGGCGCCACGTTTCAGGCATAGTTCCATCTCTTCTATACTCATGGCGGGCCCTTTCAAGAAATTGCATGTCCCGCGTCCTACACTACAGTTGATAATTCCTTTTTCGTAAGGAAGGTCATAGTCTACGCCCGCATCTACCAGCAACAGTTTGAAACCATGCTGACGGCATAGGAAGTTGACTCCGGCTCCGCCATGTAGAAAATTGCTAAGTTGTTGCCAAGTGATTTCTTTGGGCGATTTGCTGACTCTTTCCTCTACAATCCCATGATCGGCCGCAAAAAGCACATTGTGTGGATGAGTTAGGACAGGAGAGAGGGTTTGTTGGATCAATCCTATTTGCAATGCCAGATCTTCCAAAATACCTAATGCTCCTTTAGGTTTTGTCAAATTATTGATTTTGTCTATCAATGCTTCCCGTATACTTTCGTCGGGACGTTCAATATGAAAGTTTTTCATACGTAGTTTATTGTTTTACAGGAACGGGAATTCCCGATACCATTAAATATACTTGATTTGCTTTTGATGCTATATATTGGTTCATCCATCCTTGCAGGTCTGTGAAGCGGCGTTGGATAGTATTTTCGGAAACGGCTCCGGATCCTATTTCATTGGTTACGAATATGAAAGTAGCGTCCTGTTGTGTGAATCGGTCGAATTCCTGTTTGACGGCTTGTAATGCTGTATCCACTTCTGCATCCAGATCGAAGAAAAAATTGGTACACCACAGTGTGACGCAGTCAATCAATACTACTCTGCCTTCCACCGAATGGCGACTTAGTTCTTTGTCTTCTTCTATGTTTGTCCATTCCGGTCCGCGTTTTTCTTGATGTCGGATGACACGCTGGCGGAATTCTTCGTCCCAAATGCGTGATGTTGCCATATAGACGGGACGGGGCGACAAATTCAGAGCAAGTTTCTCGGCGTATGAACTTTTGCCTGACCGTTGGCCGCCTGTGATTAAAATGATATGTTTCATTGTCTTATTTTTCGGCAGTACGCAGAATCAAAGTGGTGGCTCCTAAAGTGATAATGGCACCTTCCTCAATCCGTATGCGGTCTTTGTTGCCCAGAATCTCATTCATTAAGAAAGTTCCTGTTATGCTGTCATTATCGCGCAATGTATATATGATTTGTCCTTGTTTGTTCCGCTTTACATTAATGATGCAATGACGTCTGTCCATGCTTGGATCCGATGTTTCGATAGAAATGTCAACTTCAGTGCCTTTGCTTCGGCGTCCTATCATGTTGTCTCCTTCTTGCAATGGCAGTACCTGTTTGTATCCGAATACGTTTTCTATCACCACAATGCTTCCGAAATCATCTTTATTGGCTTGTTCGTCCAATATTTCTTCTTTACGGGTCGCTTTTAATTTGGATTTTCCGATGCGTATACTGAATTGTTTTTTGCAATGTTCACATACAAAGACCAACGATTGGCCTTCTGTGTATTGGGTTTCATCGAAAGTTATATAGTTATCACATTTAGGACATAATACTCTTTTCATAAAACGAATCAGTTTATTTAGAAGTTAATACCCATGCATTTTTAAATGCTTCATTTCTTTTAAGTTCATTCAACTTCTTATATGCAACAGTTTTATCTGTAAAACTACATAATGATATTCGATAACGTCCGTTCCCCTTTATAATTTCAACTTGCTTATATCCCTTCTGTTTGTATTCGTCAAGTGCCTCTTGTGCGTCATTGGCCGTAGGCAGACTGGATACAATAATACAATAAGTTTCTTTTTTGACAGATGAGGGCGAAACTTCTGCTTCTTTCTTTTCGGGCGCTGATTGGCTGATTGCAACAGGTTGAGCCGTTTGACGTTGTGCTTGCTGTTCTATTCCATCATTTGGTTTTGCTGCGTTTTTATGCGTGGATTCTTGCGTCTTTTTTACTTTTTCCACTTTTACGGCAACAGGCTTCAATGTGTTCTGATTGTTTTTCACTCCCGTTTTTTTAGGTTGTTGTATTGAAGGGACAGCAATCAAGGTCGTAGCTAAAGATTGGGAACGAATGGCGTCAAGCAGACCGTCTGTCCCTAAAGAAGCATAATTGCCTTTATCTACGTACGTGTTTTCTACAGGGACAGATAAAAAGAAAAATAAGGCAACGGCTACTGCTATAGCTACTGCATTGTCTATCCACTGGCGCTTAAATGGGAAAGTTTTCTTTTTATGCGGCAAGGGAAGCAGTTCTGCCGTTGTTGTAGCACTGATTGAGCTTTTTTCTTCCAATCTGTTGATAGAAAACGAAGTAAGCCCATACAAAGTAGGCGATAGAGCACCGCTTTCATTGGGCTGAAACTCGTATGTGCCATAAATGGTATATTGCAAAACGCCTATGCCATGCAATTCCACACGTCCTTCTTTATGTAATGTTTCTTTTAATTTATTCACCTCTTTTTCAATCATGCGGGTGGCATCCGGGAAGTCGGTATGATAGATTTGCATATATGCTTGAGCCAACAGTCCATCGTTTATGGTTAGTTGGGGATTAAAGCCAATAGTACGTACTGGAGGAAGATATAAATTCTCCTCCTTAATATAACGTGCCGATTGATAGTGCGTTATAAAACCACCAAAGTTTGGGATGATTACACAGTCATTTCCCAGTAACAGAATTTCTATATGTCTAGCTAATTCAATCATAACGCAAAATTAGTATTTTATTCCGTTTCGCTGCAACTTTTGTGGAAGAAAATAATAACCCATTCATAAATTATTGTAATTTTGCATCACAAAACTTAGACTGTTGATCAAAATATAAAATGAATATAGCGATTGTTGGAACCGGATATGTAGGGCTTGTGACTGGAGCGTGTTTTGCAGAAACAGGTGTAGATGTTACGTGTGTGGATGTGGATGCAGATAAAATCGCCGCTCTGCAAAAAGGGATTGTTCCTATTTATGAGCCCGGATTGGAAGATATGGTTCTACGTAATATTAAAGCAGGACGTCTTCATTTTACCACTTCTTTAGAGAGCTGTCTGAACAATGTCGGTATCGTTTTCAGTGCGGTAGGTACTCCTCCCGATGAAGATGGCAGTGCCGATTTGCGTTACGTTCTTGAGGTGGCTAAGACTATTGGTGCCAACATGACGAAGTATACCTTAGTTGTCACTAAGAGTACGGTACCTGTAGGTACGGCCCGGAAGGTGAAAAAAGTGATTCAGGAAGAATTGGACAAAAGGGGAAAGGCAATAGATTTTGATGTGGCTTCCAATCCTGAATTCTTGAAAGAGGGTAATGCCATCGATGATTTTATGAGTCCGGACCGTGTAGTTGTAGGAGTAGAGTCCGAAAGAGCGAAGAAACTGATGACCAAGCTGTATAAACCGTTTATGTTAGTCAATTTCCGTGTTATTTTTATGGATATTCCTTCGGCAGAAATGACTAAATATGCGGCAAATTCTATGTTGGCCACTCGTATTAGTTTTATGAATGATATAGCTAACCTGTGCGAACTGGTGGGCGCAGATGTGAATATGGTACGTGATGGTATAGGATCTGACAGCCGTATCGGACGTAAATTCTTATATCCGGGTTGTGGTTATGGTGGTTCTTGTTTTCCAAAGGATGTGAAAGCTTTGATAAAGACAGCTGAACAAAACGGATATTCCATGCAAGTCCTAAAAGCGGTAGAAGAGGTCAATGAAAAGCAAAAAGGTATTTTATTTGAAAAACTGAAGCATGTGTTTAATGGTACTCTGAATGGCAAGACAATTGCTTTATGGGGGCTTGCTTTTAAACCGGGTACGGATGATATGCGTGAAGCTCCGGCTTTGGTGTTGATTGACCGTCTGAAACATTCTGGATGTAACATTCGGGCATATGATCCTGCGGCTATGGATGAGTCACGTCGTCGGATAGGAGATTTGGTATATTATGCACATGATATGTATGATGCGGTGCTTGATGCGGATGCTTTGATTTTGATTACAGAATGGAAGGAATTCCGCTTGCCTACTTGGGGAGTGATAAAAAAAGCAATGAAACAACCGGTAATACTGGACGGACGAAATATTTATGATGGTGATGAATTGCAGGAAATGGGATTTGTTTATCATTGCATCGGTAAGTAAATAATAAAAAAGAATAACCATGTACAACTATTTTTTGATAATTATATTGTTTGTTGCGTTGTCTTCTTGTGGGACTCCACAACCTAATGCGCCATTTAGGGAAGAAAATAAAGAAGCAAAATCGTTGTTGGAAGGTATATGGTTGGATGATAATACGGAAACGGTGTTGATGAAGGTCAAAGGCGATACCATATTTTATGCAGATGCAGCTACGGCCCCTGTAGCTTTTAAAATTATAGGTGATTCGTTGATGACATACGGTGCGCGGACCAATAGTTATAAAATAGAAAAGCAAGGAGAGCATATATTTTGGTTTCATTCTGCTGTAGGAGATGTGATACGTTTGCACAAAACAGATACAGAGAGTGATTCATTGGCATTTATCCATACCCAAGAAATACCTGTTTATAACGAGGTGCTCAAAAAAGATTCAGTAGTAATGTTCGATAATGTGCGCTATCGTGGATATGTGTATATTAATCCGTCTAAAATAAAGGTAATGCGTCCGAGAGTCTCCGAAGAAGGGCTTGGAGTGGATAATGTCTATTATGATAATATTATTCATATTTGTGTATATGAAGGCAGAAAGAGTCTTTATGCCAAGGATATTACCAAACAAATGTTTAAAAACGTAGTGCCGGATGATTTCTTACAATGGGCAATCTTGTCGGATATGGATTTTACAGGAATAGATGCTAAAGGATATCATTATCAGGCTACGGTGTGTGTGCCGGATAATGCTACTTGTTATATGGTCAATATTACGGTTAATCGTAATGGAGAACTTTTCTATGAATTGGTCAAATGATGTACAAGTTCTCCCACAGTTGTACTGCTTTTCCTCTACATAGTTCCAATACTTCTGTTCATCTCTATCTTTGTGGCAAGAGACAAAGCCAAGCAAGTCTGCCATTGATAGATGCAGCCAAAAGACGGCCGGCCTGTTCGTTGCACCGCAGCACATTCTGCCTTGACGCAAAACACGTACGTATGTGTGGGCTTGTACATACGTACGTGTAGGCCTACACATACGTACGTATAGGCTTACACGTACGTACGTGCAAAGTACATCATCTCCTCATACGGTTGCTTCTTCCTCTTTTTCCTTCATCCTTTCATTTTTAGTAAAACCTTCTATCAATCAGTTGGTTAAAAATGACAGGACATCCCTTTACGCCCCTTTCAGCCACGCTGTCCAAGTCCCTTCACATCTGCCTTCAGCGGTTCCCGCTAAAATCAGGAGTACACAACCATTTTGTCTTTGTTCGCGGATGAAAGGACGCTGAAAGGAGGATGAAGGAACCGTACGGAATGTCCTTTCACAGACTGAATCCTCTATCGACAAGGCGTTTCAGCGGACAATGAAAGGATGAAGAGGAAAGTAGATCAGTAAGGAGCATTTCTTCCTTTTTGTACTTCTATGCGTATTCCGAAATTTCCATTTTCGGATTTCATTTCGAAAGCTCCGTTAAAGTTGTTCTTTTCCCAAGGCAATGCACCAGGGTTGTGTACTTTGTATCCGTTGGCGTCATATTCTCCAAATGTTGTAAGCCGTAGTCCGTTTGCTAACTTGAATGTGGCACTTTGCAGTGTGGGAATCTGTCGATACATCGGGCCGAATGCAGCATGATATGTTCCTCTGTCATACGTGATATTTCTGTCAAGGTTGAATCTTTCATTGTAGTTTATTGCTGTTTTTTCCTTATACGGTTGATAATAAAGATGGGGAGAAATCAAGGGGGGAGGGGCTATCATCATAGGGCCCATGTCTAACAGAAATCCGTCAAAGTTTTTGTATCCGTCCAATGAAATGGGCGGAATAGTGTCGGTTACAGCCTCGGACTGTGCAAACGTGGCGGCCGTAATTAAAAACATGGCAATGGTAGACAGAAGTAGTTTTTTCATATCCTGTTCTTTTTTTGTTTCTTGCAAAATTACATGAAAATCTTGAGATTTCTATACCGGCAGAATAAAAAGGTCAGGGCTGTCACAAATTGTCTGTCATAGATACTGGTGTTTAATCGTATTTCTGAAGTCGGAATATATGGTTTGTTTTCTGAGAGAGAATAAGCAGGATAGGTAAAAAGAGTCATACCATTATTCAAACAGGGAGAATATGATATGACTCTTTTTCATTTCAATTATCCGCAATGGAAATATTGGTTGACCAGTGCCTGCATACCTTCAGGATTGTCCTTCAGGTCATTTCGTAAAGTCAGGTCATTGTAACTGGTCAGTTTATTTATTATTCCATCAATCATGGCGGGACTGAATACATTATATTTTTGGAATATCTCACGTTGCTGTTGCAGGCAGGCTGCAGATGCCACACAACTATCAGGTAATTGAGTCAATGCTTTCAGCTTGTCCGCATTCTCTTTTTGGTGGATATTTACATTTACATACGTTCTTTCTGCTATTTCCAGTGCATTTTCTATCTCAAACCCATGACGGCACGCGACTGCTAGACCTGCGATCAATTGGTAAAGATCGGCTGATCCGTCCGGAGAACGCATTTCCACGGTCTGTTTCTGGCTTGTGTCGTAGTGGCTTGCCGCTTCCAACGGATTGGCAGTCATGCACATGTCTGCTTTGGCTGTCCACCCTAAGGGAACACGTACCAGTACGGAACGGTTGCGGTCACCCCAACAAATATTAGTAGGCGCTTCTTGATGAGGAACCAACCGGAAATAAGAAGTAGGATTGGTGTTGCCGAATGCGGTGATGGATGGAGCAAGTGTCATCATACCGGCGATGGCTTTGCGGGCTGTTTCTGAAAGTACGCCGTTTTTCAACATCTGATTTTGTGCGTCTTTCATAATGCGCATGTGGATATGCAATCCTGATCCTGCTTTTCCTGTGGTTATTTTAGGCGCAAAGGTTATATTGTAGCCATATTTGTAAGCCAGATTGCGTATAATCCATTTGGCAACTATCAATTGATCGGCTGCATCTTCTGCATTAACAGGCAAAAATTCGATTTCATTTTGTTCGTATACCATGCCATTAAGGGTAAAATTGCCTACCTCGGAGTGTCCATATTTTATTTGTCCTCCTGCTTGGGCGATATAGGCCATGCACTGGGTTCGAAAATCATTGAATTTGGCGTATGGAGCCGATTCATGATAGCCTTTTTGGTCTGTCGCTTCAAACATTTTCATATCTGGGGCGATAACATAATACTCCAGTTCTCCCATAGCTTGAAATTCCATACCTGTCACTTCATGAAATGCTTGACATGCTTTATGTAAGGTATATTCGGGCGAACTTTCCAAAGGTTCGCCGTCTTTGTTGAAGAAGGAACAAAGCATGGAAAGAGTAGGTATCTCGGCAAACGGATCTAGAAAAGCAGTGCGGAAACGTGGGATGACATACAAATCGCTACTTCCAGCTTCAATGAACGGGAACAAACTGGAGCCGTCCACTCGTTCGCCGCAAGTCAGGATGGCATCCAGATATGCTTGGTTATTGACCACAAAATTTAGGGTTTTCAAACGCCCGTCGCCGGCAGGATACATAAAATTGACCATGCGGATGCCATTTTGCAGAATGTATTTTTTGATATCTTCTTTAGTAAACTCTGCACATGTTTTTTTTAGGAATACCACCAACTGATTGGGATTCATTAATAATTCTTGGTTCATAGTAAAATCGCTTGTTTTAAGTTTGTTATCAGGTTAGCTTTTCAAAGGTAACAAAAAAAATCGGTATAGCTCTTTAAAACCTCACATTCTTTTTAAAGGTTCTGATAAAATGGCTACAGGAGGCAAGGAGCTGGTTCTTTTACAAAAGGAAGAGTGATGACAAATAAGGTTTTTCCTTGTTTGCTTTCCTGTAGAAAAAGATTGCCACCATGTCTTTTTATAATCTGCCTACACAAACTAAGTCCGATACCTGTTCCTTCTTTTTTGGTAGTAAAAAAAGGGACGAATATTTTTTCTTGTAATTCCATAGGTATTCCCCGTCCGTTGTCTAATATCTTAATATAAAGCTTGTCTGTTGCCTTCAGTGTGAGTATTATTTGTCCCTCTGTTTCTCCTTCCAATGATTGGATACTGTTTTTTAGCAGGTTTAAAAAAACTTGTGAAAGTTGTTTTTCATCACCATCAAAAGATATGTCCATAGGTGTACTATTCAGTATGAAATGAATATGGGCATTTTCAAAGTCCGACTGTAGTAGCAGGCTCAGATTGCGTAAGGAATTGGTTAATGAAAAACGCTTTTTTTTCGGTTCCGGCATACATGATAGGCGTCTATATGATTCGGTGAATTCCATTAATCTTTCGCTTTGTTCACGTATTACTCTTAATCCTCGTATTACCTTTTCATCGGCCTCCCGATGTGATGACAGTGTTTGTGAAAGGGAAACGATAGGTGCAATAGTATTCATAATTTCATGGGTGAGTACTCGAGTTAGTTTGTTCCACGATTCACTTTCTTTATTGCTCAATTCGTGACTGATGTCTTTGATGGCCAACATGGATATTTGTTCTGAATTTAACTTCATCTGATTGATAGACAGAGAAAGTTGTTTTTGAGAATCAGACTGTAGAAGATAAGACTTCTGCATGTTTTTATAGGCAATAAAATCTTTCAAAGAGGGATATTGCTCTTCCAACTGATACAGAAACCTGATTTGCTCCATCCCTAGCAAGCGTAGGGCGGCTCCATTAGTAAACAGAATTTTTTGTTCAGCATTCCATGCCAAAATTCCATCCGGAATTTCTTCCAATAAGGAATAATAAAAATTCTTTTGCATCAAGTTGTGCGATTGGGTGGTAGCAAGTAGGTTGTTAATTCGGTTTAGCGAACGACTGAGGGCGTTCATTTCTTTATCTGCTGACTGCTCATTGAAGAATATCATATTTTCTTTATCTTCTATAGCGTCTAGAAAAGTTCTGATTTTGGAATTGAATCTATTCAGTCGTTTTACTAATGCACCGATAAAAAAAAGAGAAATAACAACTAATATGCAACCTAAGATGATGGCGGTATGTGTAACCACCAGTGCAAGCCCCGTTCCAGCTACAATCAATATGGATATAAGGTATCCTAGAATGACAATATACAGGTGTTTGCTAAATACCATAAAGACTTCAAAGTTTGAAACGTTTTATCTTATTGTATAGAGTTTGTCGGCTGATGCCCAACTGTTCGGCTGTTGCTGTAAGGTTTCCGTCGTTTTGTCTGATTGCAGTTTCTATAGCTCGACGTTCTACTTCTTCCAAGTTAGGAACTGTAGCAGAGAATTGCGGTACCCAGGTTTGCTTGACGAATATATCTTTAGGACGGATCACATCGCCTTCACACAAGATGATTGCTTTTTCAATGGCATGCTGTAATTCCCGGATATTTCCGGGCCAATGATAGTTGCACAATTTTTCTAATGCATGTTCGTGTAGGGATATATCTTTTCTTTCATATTTAGTGGCATAGCGTTGCATAAAATAATCAATAAACAATAGTATATCATCCCCTCGTTCGCGTAAAGGAGGAATTTCCAAATGAATTGTATTCAGCCTGTACAATAGGTCTTCACGAAAAGTGCCCTCATTTACCATTTCCTGAATGTTTCTATTGGTTGCTGAAATAAGCCGGATATCTGTAGGTATGACTTTATTGCTGCCTATGCGTGTGATGCTTCGGTTTTGTAACACTGTGAGCAATTTTGCCTGCATAGATAGCGGAAGATTGCCTATCTCATCCATGAACAATGAACTGCCTGAAGCGGCTTCAAACTTTCCTGGCCGACTTTCGTATGCATTAGTAAAGGAACCGCGTTCATGCCCGAACAGTTCACTTTCGAATAAAGACTCGCTGATAGCTCCCATGTCTACTGTAACCATAGCATGCTCCCGCCGTGTAGAAAGACGGTGTATTTCCTGTGCCAGCATTTCTTTTCCTGTTCCGTTTTCTCCAGTTATCAATACATTAGCGTCTGTACGCGCCACTTTTACTACCATTTTCATTAATTGTAGCATGGTGGGAGATGTACCTACAATCATAGGAGATTTATTTTTCTTTGGGGCAAGGTTTTTCTTCTTGGGACAGCTGCCGAAGGCTTCCTTTATTTTACGTATCAGAGTTTGGTTATCCCATGGCTTCAATAAAAAGTCTGTTGCTTCATTTTTTAGGGCTTTTACTGCTAGTTCCACATCGCCATATGCAGTAAGCATGACTACTGGCAATGTAGGGGCAATCTCTCGGATGCGTTTTAACCAATATAAACCTTCGTTACCATTATTGATGCCTGCCGAAAAGTTCATATCGAGAATGATTATATCTATGGGAATCGTGTTCAGGATGGATATAATTTGGTTGGGATTGTTGGCTGTCTTTACTTCACTAAATTCTGTTTCCAATAATAATTCTAACGAAGTAAGTACCCCTTTATTATCATCTACTATTAAAACTGTTCCTTTTTCCATTGTATATTTCACTTTCAGAGGCTAAAGATATTGTGTTTTGTCAGCTCCTGCAAACAAGATGTCTAATTCTTGGACGTTTTTTTATTTTTTTCTTCCATCCCAATGCTCAAATAACTATGGATAAGCATGCTCTGAATGCAGCAATATTGAGTATCGTATATAAATTAGACGGTTAGGTGTCTAAAAACTGGACGAGATATTTTAATAAATGATATGTAATATGTTGGCTCTCAGATATTATCTTATTTTGGCACAGCCTTTGCCTATCTATGGGTGTTTAAATTGATGCAATAATGAAACATAATTTGATGATGATGTGTCTATTGTCCGGTTTATCTCTGCCTGTATGGGGACAGAGTACGCTGGATGACTGTATACGTTACGCTTGGAAACATAATCCTAACTTAAAAAGTGCTTATATAGATAGAAAAGAAGCACGCACAGACTATGTGTCCGCAATAGGTAAATTCCTGCCTGAGATATCTGTTCAAGCAGAGGTAGGTAGACAAATCGGTCGTTCTGTCGATCCGGATACAAATGGTTACACTACCAATTCGTATAATCAAGGTACGGTCGGGCTGGATGTGACTTTATCTCTATTTGAAGGATTTGTGCGGGTCAATCGTTTGCGATATGCACATTATACTGAAAAAGAGAAAGAATGGGAATATATGACTAAACGAAATGAACTGGCATATCAGGTGGTTGAAGCTTATTATAAAGCTATATTAAATGAAAAACTTTCAGAACTGGCTAGTGAGCAACTTCGTTTGGGAGAACACTATCTGAAGCAGACAGAAACTTATGTGGAATTGGGGCTCAAATCGGTTTCGGATTTGCGGGAAATAAAGGCTCGTTATCAAGGAGATGTATTCAAATATCACTCGTATGAGAAGAATCGTCGGCTGTCTTTCCTTTATTTAAAAGAAATATTGGGTATGGAAGAAAAAGATTCTTTGTCTATATCCTTGTTATTGGATGAAAGTTCTATATCACAAATGCCTTCATTGAAAACGGAAGAAATTTATGTGCAATCCATACATATGTTACCGGATTACAAACGGATGGAGATGTGGGAACAGGCTGCCCGCAGAGAATATGCTACGGCCCTTGGATTGTTCAGTCCTACGGTCTTCGCTCGTCTTTCATGGAGATCAAATTATTATAATTCTTTATTCTCAATACATCAATTGAATGATCATTGGAATAAATATATAGGCATTGGTGTTTCATTTTCTATTTTCAACAGATTGGATCGATATGCCGGTGTGAAGAAGAAAAAGTTAACCTTGCAGCGGGTTCGAAACAGTATAGAGGAAGAAAAATTGCATTTGCGTAATGAAACAGAACAACTTGTTCTTTCATTATACGAGGGGTGGGAACAATACAAGCAGGTGACTTTACAAGTGGATGCGGAAACACAAGTGATGAAAGAAACGGAGCGGAAATGGGAAGAGGGGCTTGTTTCCGTGTTTCAATTAATGGAAACACGAAACCGATTGCTTGCCACAAAAGCAGAAAAAATAAGTACACGTTTGCAACACGAGCTATTGTTGCGGTTGGCCATGTATTATCAGACTGGAAAATTTATTAATGACTAACAATTATTATGGATACATTTATAGAACGTAAGAAACGTTTTGTTCCCAAATACATTTATGGGGGTGGGATAGGGCTATTGACACTGGCATTTCTATTTTATGTTATGTTGCGGGATACTAGTTCTTCTATGGCTGTGGACAAAAAACGTATTACTATTGCAACAGTAACCGAAAATGAATTTAACGATTATATCCGAATCATCGGACAGGTTGTTCCTAACCGCATGATTTATTTGGATGCCATAGAAGGGGGAAGGGTGGAGGAACGGCTTCACGAAGAAGGAGCGATGGTAAAAAAGGGAGATGTTATTCTGCGCCTGAGCAATCCGCTACTGAATATTGGTATTATGCAAAGCGAAGCCGATCTGGCCTATCAGGAAAACGAATTGCGCAATACCCGTATCAGTATGGAGCAGGAACGATTAAAACTGAAGCAGGATCGAATCGACATGCAGAAAGAATTTCTTATGAAACAACGCCGTTATCGGCAATACAAACGATTGATGGATGAATTATTAATTGCCAGGGAGGATTATATTCAAGCAACAGAAGAATATGAAGCAATAAAAGAGCAAATGTCTGTATTGAATGAAAGAATCTATCAGGATAGTTTGTTCCGACTGACTCAGATTGCCAGTCTGGATGAAAACATCATGAATATGAAACGCAGCCTGGCATTGGTGCGTGAACGTTTTGAAAACCTGAAAGTAAAAGCCCCTATAGACGGGCAGGTGGGTAATCTTGAAGCACAAATCGGACAGTCTATTTCTGCCGGAGAACATATAGGCCAAATTATTACTTCCGATTTGAAAGTGCAGGCCTTGATTGACGAACATTATGTGGAGCGTGTTACTCAAGGACTTCCTGCCGATTTTACTCGCGACGGAGATAGCTATCATCTGGAAGTAATCAAAGTATATCCTGAAGTGAAAGACGGACAATTTCGGACTGATCTTCGTTTTACAACGGGGCGCCCTGAAAATATCAGAGCCGGACAAACCTATCATATTAATCTTCAGTTAGGCGATCCGGTCAGGGCGGTTTTGATTCCGCGAGGAGGCTTTTTCCAAATAACCGGAGGACGATGGGTGTATGTTGTTGACGAAAGTGGTAAATTTGCTGTCAGACGCCCCATTAAGATTGGCCGTCAGAATCCCCAATATTATGAGGTGACCGGCGGATTGTCTTCTGGCGAGAAGGTGATTATTTCCGGTTACGAATTGTTTGGAGATAATGAGAAATTGATTTTAAACGAATAAATAAAACACTTGTAAGAATGATTAAAGTAAAGAATCTCTCTATGCTGTTCAGCACGGAAGAAGTGCAGACTAAAGCATTGAACGAAGTGACGTTCGAAATTGAGAAAGGAGAATTTGTCGCCATCATGGGACCATCCGGCTGTGGGAAATCTACGTTGCTGAATATACTTGGCACTTTGGATAGCCCTACTTCTGGCTCTTATTTTTTCGAGGGGAAGCAGGTAGATAAGATGAACGAGAACCAGCTCACCGCTCTTCGGAAAGGGAATATAGGTTTTATTTTTCAGAGCTTTAACCTGATTGACGAACTGACTGTGTACGAAAATGTCGAGCTTCCGTTGATTTATCTGAATATCAAATCGGCGGAACGTGGCAGGCGGGTAAAGGAAGTGCTTGAGAAAGTGAATATGCTACATCGTGCCAATCATTTGCCTCAACAGCTATCCGGAGGACAGCAGCAACGTGTGGCTATAGCTCGTGCTGTAGTGACCAACGCCCGACTTCTGTTGGCCGACGAGCCGACCGGAAATCTGGATTCGGCCAATGGGGTGGAGGTTATGGAATTGCTCGATACATTGAACAGGCAGGGAACCACCATTGTCATTGTGACTCATTCCCAACGGGATGCTGCTTATGCAGATAGGGTCATTCGTTTGCTGGATGGCAAGATCATTGCCGAGAATCATAACCGTCATAAGAAGTCGGACACAAAATTTGAACTCTTATGATCATACAAAACTATTGGAATGGTGCTTGGCGGAACTTGATGAAAAGGAAAGGATTCAGTTTTATCAATATATGTGGCCTGGCAGTAGGTATGGCGTCGGCTTTACTGATATTTACCTATGTCGTTTTTGAATATAGCTTCGATAAGATGCATAGCAAAAGTGGGCGGATTTATCGAGTGCAAAGTACGTTTCATGAAGGAGACGTGTTGACCGATGACTGGGCAACCAGTTCGTTTGGATACGGATCGGCTATGCAGGAAAATCTGGCAGGGATTGAGGATTACACCCGCGTAGGAAGTATCATTCAACCGGAACAATTGGTGAAATATGGCGAGCTATGTTTGCGTGAGAGCGAGATTGCGTATGCCGATCCCGGTTTCTTTCGCCTGTTCGATTTTGAATTGGTAAAAGGCGATCGTATTTCTTGTCTTTCCATGCCGGGACAGGTCGTAATAACCGAACGTATAGCCCGCAAATATTTTAAAGATGAAGATCCGCTTGGAAAGATTCTTATTTTCAACAGCAATATGGGAAAGGTCTCTTGCGAAGTGACCGGAGTAATGAAAGAAATGCCGTTTAATTCGCATATACATTATAATTTTCTCTTATCGTATGCCACTTTGCCTAAGTGGATGCAAGAATATTGGTATAAGCATGAAGTTTATACATACGTATTGTTGGATTCGCCTGATCGTAAGGAAGAGATTGAACGTGCGTTTCCCCGGTTGGCCGAAAAGTATAAAACCGAGGAAGCATTGAAAAACAAGATTTGGGGAATACGGCTGGAACCTTTGGAAAGAATTCATCTCAATCCTCAATTGGGGTATGAAGCCGAACAAAAGGGAAATCGTTCGGCCATCGTTTTATTGATTTTCGGAGCAATCGCCATTTTGGTTATCGCTTGGATCAATTATATAAACCTGACCGTTGCCCGTTCTATGGAACGCGCCAAGGAGGTGGGGGTGCGCAAGGTAGTGGGTGCTTTTCCCAAACAGGTTGTGGGCCAATTTCTGTTCGAATCGTTTGTGATGAATCTGATTGCTTTTATCATTGCACTCGGACTGATAGAATTATTGCTTCCCGGATTCAATCGCCTGGTAGGGCGTGGCATGACCTTCACTGTATGGCTCACAGAGTATTGGGGCATCGGAGTAGGGGCGTTCTTTATAGCCGGCATCATTGTATCCGGTTATTATCCTGCCCGTTTGCTATTGCGGAAAAAAACAATTCTACTGCTGAAAGGCAAATATCAAAACAGCCCTTCCGGAGAAAGGACGCGCAAGGTATTGGTCGTTGTACAATATGCGGCGTCTATGATATTGCTTTGCGGCACTTTGATTGTATTTGCACAGCTCGATTATATGCGCCGCCAACCTTTGGGCATAAAGACCGATCGAATTTTGGTCGTCAAGTTTCCCGGTCCTACTGAAGGTATGAAAACAAAATTGGAGGCTATGCGAAAGGCTATCGAAAAATTGCCTTCCGTATCGAAAGTGACATGTTCGGGAGTTGTGCCGGGCGAAGAAGTGGGCATGTTTTTATCTAACCATCGTGCTCACGATGCTTTGAAACAGAATAGGCTGTACGAAATGCTGAGTTGTGATCCCCACTATATAGATGCATACGGGCTGGAGGTAGTGGCCGGGCGTGGATTTTCCGAAGATTATGGAGACGATGTGAACAAATTGGTCATCAATGAAACGGCTGTGCGTATGCTGGGATATGTGGACAATGAGGACGCTATAGGTGAAGAGATTGCCGTCGAAACTGTTTCGGAACCCATGCAAGTGATCGGAGTGGTGAAGGACTATCACCAGCAGGCGTTGAATAAAGACTATACCGGAGTGATGCTTTTCCATAAGGACAAAATAGATTGGATTCCTCAACGTTATCTTTCGGTAATGATGAAACCGGGAGATGCTGCGGAACTGATTTCCCGACTGGAGGAAATATGGAACAGCTATTTTGCTGATTCCAGTTTTGATTATTTTTATCTTGACCGGTTTTATGACCGGCAATATCGGCAAGACAAGGCTTTTGGTGTATTGATGGGATGCTTTACCGGGTTGGCCGTCTTTATCTCTTGCCTGGGTTTATGGGTGCTGGTTATGTTTTCTTGCACTGTCCGCACCAAAGAAATGGGCATTCGGAAAGTATTAGGCGCATCTCATTGCAGCTTGTTCTTACAATTGGGAAAAGGCTTTTTAGTTCCTGTCATTCTCGCTGTCATGATATCCATTCCTGTGGCCTGGATTTGTATGGACGAGTGGTTAAGCCATTACCCGTTTCGGACGGAACTGAACGGATGGTTTTTCTTTTTCCCCGTTGCATTGATGTTGCTTATTTCTTTTTTCACCGTGGCAGGACAGACCATGAAGGTGATATATAGCAAGCCGGCCCGTTCGCTGAGGTATGAATAGAAGATGCGATTGCAGAAAAGAATATTTAACTAATTGTTTATAGTGATGCATTGAACAATGTGATTTCGCGATGTGTTAATACTATGTGTTTTTCATAGTAATAGATTTAAGATTAATAGTTAGTATTAACTTGTGAAAGTCAGTACAAGTTCCGGATAAAGGCGTTTATCCGGTTTTTTTACATTTACATCTGGGGAGGGCCCATGAAGTTGTCTTCCATTTTCTTATCATAAAATCTTGCAGGTACACTCGTACGGTTTCATTAAAAAACACGTACGTACGTGTGACGCATCACGTACGTACGTGTAGACCTATACATACGTATGTGTGAGCCCGCACGTACGTACGTGTAGACAGGCGTAACCGCAGGCATGAATCAACGGCTTTTCATCCATTGGGCAAGACGTGACTGGGTATTTTTGCTGTTTGATGCTAATGCGTTTGATTTCAGTGCTTTAATGGATAATGGGTGATGCTGGAAGACGAATAATCACACCGATAAGCGCCTTCTGAATTCCGCGCATACCACAGCAGTGGCAATCGCCACATTCAGCGATTCGGAAGTGATCCGCTCTTGCGGATAGTTGGGGATATATAATTTTTTATTAACCAATTTTTCCACTTCAGGGCTTACTCCTTTACCTTCATTTCCCATTACAATCAGTCCATGGGCCGACAAGGGTTCCGAATAAATTGTGTTGCCGTTCAAGAAGGTGCCGTAAACGGGAATGCCATCCAGCTCTCTGATGAGCTGTGGCAAAGAACAGTAATGGACTTTCACTCTTGCCAGTGCTCCCATGGTGGCTTGCACGGTTTTGGGATTATACACATCGGCAGTGCCCGCCGAGCAGAAGATATGTTCGATACCGAACCAGTCGGCCAGTCGGATAATCGTTCCCAGATTCCCCGGATCCTGCACATCGTCCAATGCCAGGCAAAGAGAGTTTTTAAGGACTTCAGGATTCAAGTCGTAAACGGGTTGCGAGAAGACGGCTAGAACTTCTTGTGGAGTCTTCTGCAAACTGGCCCGTGTCAATTCGTCTTGAGTTACTTCAATTATTTCGTCGGCTGCGACCGTTGGGTTCGCGTCCAGCCAATGAGAAGTGGCCAGCAGCAGTTTGCACGGAAAATATCCCAGCAAGTCGCCCACCAGTTTATGTCCTTCGGCCACAAAGGCCTGTTCTTCTCTACGGTTCTTCTTCAGTTCTAACGCTCTGATATATTTTATTTTGTTCTTGCTGAGCATACTAATTTCTGTTTAATGGCAAATATTTGAGGCAAAGCTAAGAAGATATTTTCAATTAATGCCTATCTTTGTAGATAAATTTGCGAAGGTTATAGTTTTGTATGAAGAAGAGCGTACGCACATATACACACATATTTGTAATAGCACTATGCGTCACATCATGTTCGGTCAGTAAGTTTATTCCTGAAGATAAGTATTTGCTGGATGAAGTCAGGATTGTATCCGATACGAAGGAAGTCAAGCCTTCGCTATTCAATTCTTATATCCGTCAGAATCCTAACGCCAAATGGTTCAACATGGTGAAAATACCCATGCACACCTATTGCATCTCGGGAGTGGACTCCACCAAATGGATAAACCATTTCTTTAGAAAAATCGGTGACGCACCTGTCATTTACGATGAACATGTTGCTTTGAAATCACAAAACGAGATAGAAAAGGCAGTACGCAATATGGGCTTTATGAGAGCCACTGTACATTTGGAGAAGAAAATAAAAAAGAATAAGCTGAAGCTTTCCTATCATATCCATGCAGGACATCCTTATGTCATACGCCATGTGGCTTATGACATTGATGACATGACGGTCAGCGATTATGTGTGGAAGGATTCTGCCCAAAGTATGTTGGCATCAGGTATGTTGTTTGATGTAAACAAATTGGATGCCGAACGCCAACGCATTACAAAACTGCTGCAAAACAAGGGCTATTATAAATTCAACAAAGATTTTTTGGTCTATCAGGCAGATACAGCCAGAAATACTTATCTGGTGGATTTGACTTTGAGGCTGCTTCCTTACCAGCGAAGGAAAGAGGACATTCCACAAAAACATAAACAATATAACGTGGGGAGTGTGAATTTCCTTGCAGATACGGAAATCACTTCTCTTCAAGAAGGGACGCTGGGCGGATTTGATTCTTTGCAATATCGGGGATGCACCATGTATTATAAGAATAAGGTGTTTCTTCGTCCTCAGGTGCTGACCGACTTTAATCGCATTCGGCCGGGAGAATTGTATAGCGAACAGGATGTTCAGAAAACTTATTCCAACTTGGGCCGTTTGCGTGCTTTGAAGTACTCTAATATCCGCTTTCACGAAGTGAACAAAGAGGACAGCGCAAAATTGGATGTATATGTCTTGCTGGCTAAAAACAAGAATAAATCTGTGGCCTTCGAGATAGAAGGAACCAACTCGGCGGGCGATCTGGGAGCGGCAGCCTCGGCTTCTTTCCAGCACCGCAATGTATTCAAAGGGTCTGAAACCTTTATGCTGAAAGTGCGTGGAGCATACGAGGCCATTACGGGCTTGGGAGGATCTTCGCAAGATTATGTGAATGACAACTATATGGAATATGGTGTGGAAAGCAGCTTGAATTTCCCCCAATTCATGTTTCCCTTTTTATCGTCCGATTTCAAGAAAAGAATCAGGGCGACTTCTGAAGTGGGTGTGAAGTTCACCTCTCAAGTCCGTCCGGAATTCTCGCGTACATTGGCTTCGGCTTCATGGAGTTATAAATGGACTGACAGAAAACGCATACAGCACCGGTTTGACCTGGTAGATGTCAATTATGTGTATATGCCGCATGCGTCAGATACATTCAGGGTATATCTGGACAATATGACCAAAGAAAACTCGCTCTTGCAGGCCAGTTACGAAGACCAGCTTGTGGTGCGCACCGGTTATAGCTTTACTTATAACAGTGCGGGAAACGGCATGATGAGAACACCTACCAAGAACTCATATTCGGTCCGGGTCAATATCGAAGAGGCCGGCAATCTGCTCTATGCCGCTTCCAAGCTGGTTCATCCTCATCCTAAGGATGGGGGGAATTATGTGTTGGCAAACATTCCCTTTGCTCAATATGTGAAAGCCGATTTCGATTATGCAAAGAACTATATGATTGATCCGCGCAACTCTTTTGTCTTTCATTTAGGGGTGGGAGTGGCTTATCCGTATGGAAATTCTAAGATGCTTCCTTTTGAAAAGAGGTATTTTTCCGGTGGCGCCAATAGTGTGCGTGGGTGGTCTGTTCGTTCGTTGGGCCCCGGCGTTTATAATGGCGGCAAGGACGGAAAGATGGACTTTATTAATCAGGCCGGCGATATTAAGCTGGACTTGAATGTGGAATATCGCACTCATTTGTTTTGGAAATTGAATGGGGCGGCTTTTGTTGATGCCGGTAATATTTGGACCATTCGTGAAGACTCCGGACAGGAAGGCGGCTTGTTCAAACTCAACGAATTTTATAAGCAGATTGCTGTTGCATACGGCTTGGGTATACGGTTCGATCTCGATTATCTGATTCTGCGTTTTGATGGCGGAATGAAAGCTATCAATCCTGTGGAGACAGGCAAATACCGATATCCTGTCATTCGGCCGCGGTTCAGCCGTGATTTTGCTTTTCATTTTGCAGTAGGTTATCCATTTTAAAAGAATATCGAATATGATGAAAGAAAATAAGAAAACATATACTAAAGAAGAGATTGACGAATTGAAGAAGTGGTTTGATTCCCGGTCATTGCCTCAGGACATGCAGATTGACAAAGCGGCGTATACTCCTCGCTTGAAGGACACGATTAATATGCTGATCGAACAAGCCTATATTTGTTATGATAACCCTAAAATGCAGGGATGTTTCTTCCTGTTGGAGAAAATTAAGACTAATTTAGAAAAAAACAAGGCAGGCGAGTGAGCCAATTGCCGCTTCATATTGTTAGTTATGGCACTATAACTTAATACTGACTGTATGAAGAAAAATTTGTTATTATATGGGGTGTTTTTATGTGCCCTTTCGATGTCGTCTTGTTCGGGTTCTTCCAAGAGCGGATCTGTTATGGATGACAAGGGAATGAGTGTGGAAGTTGCTGGTGAGGTGATAAGGTATTATGATACTTCGCTGAAGGTTCTGAATGGATTGGTTAATGAAGACGAGATAAAAGCTGTGCTGGGGTATATGGATTATAATGTGGCTCCAGAGTCTTTGCCTGCATTATCACAACAGGTTGTGACATCGCAAGATACCTTGTTGGTAGCCAATCCGGGGGATTATTTCAACGAGGAGGACCGTCAGAATCTGAAAGAAAATTATGGTCGTTTGTTTCGGTCGATCTCTGCATTTTATAAGAACTACAGGACTTATCGCCTATATATGCAGGAACAATCATACAGAAAAGACCAATATGCATTGGCCGATAAAATCAGGAAAGAAGAGTATTTGTTAAGTATAGCCTTGTCTGAGTATAAACAGGTTATTTTTGACATATTGACTCCGCTGGCCGAGGGGGCTAGAACAGTCTTGACACCCCTTGAAAATTCTGTAAAAAGCTAAAGTAGCCCATTTGTTGCAACTGCCGTAGCCCCCGATAACAAGAAAAGGCTTGCCGTTCGTGGGCAAGCCTTTCTTAATGATGTATGTGAGGGTTCAATGATTATTCACCCCAGTTCATGCTTTCCATACGCTTGTATGAAGCATAGCGCTTCTTAGCCATTTCTTCACATGCATTGAACAAGTCGGCAGCTTCCGAAGGATATTGTTTCATGACAGAAGCAAAGCGCACTTCACCCTTCAGGTAATCCTGGAAGCCTTCCCAGTTCGGTTCCTTAGAGTCGAGTGTGAACGGATTCTTGCCTTCTTCTTCCAAAGCCGGATTGAAACGCCACAAGTGCCAGTAACCACATTCTACGGCCTTGGCTTCTTCGGCCTGACTCTTACCCATACCGGCCTTCAAACCGTGGTTGATACACGGAGCGTAAGCGATAACCAATGACGGTCCGGGATAAGCTTCCGCTTCGCGGATAGCTTTCAATGTCTGAGCCTGGTCGGCGCCCATGGCAATCTGAGCTACATATACATAGCCATAAGTAGTGGCAATCATACCCAAGTCTTTCTTGCGAACACGCTTGCCGGAAGCGGCAAATTTGGCGATGGCACCCAGCGGAGTAGCTTTAGACGACTGGCCACCGGTGTTAGAGTAAACCTCGGTATCGAGTACCAGGATATTTACATCTTCGCCTGATGCGATCACGTGGTCCAGACCACCATAGCCGATATCGTATGAAGCACCGTCACCACCGATGATCCACTGGCTCTTCTTTACCAGATAGTTCTGGAATTCGGCGATAGTGGCACAATTTGCACACTTGTCTTTAGCGGCTTCCACCATCGGGATGATCTTTTCGGCAGCTGCTTTGCTCTTTTCTGCATCGTTCTTGCCGTCAATCCATTCCTGGAATGCTTCCTTGTATTCGGCAGGACAAGTGTCGCTGGCGATGGCATCCTTCATGGCGGCTTCGATGCGTGCGCGAAGTTTCTTATCGGCCAGTGTCATACCCAAACCGAATTCGCAGAAGTCTTCGAACAAAGAGTTAGCCCAAGCAGGACCTTGGCCTTTTTCGTTCTTTGTATAAGGGGTAGAAGGTACGGAACCAGAGTAGATGGAAGAACATCCGGTAGCGTTAGCCACCATTTCACGGTCGCCAAACAGTTGAGAGATTAACTTAACGTACGGAGTTTCACCACAGCCTGAGCATGCTCCGGAGAATTCGAACAGCGGAGTGGCGAACTGTGAGTTCTTCACGTTGGCCTTGATGTCTACCAAGTGTTGTTTGCTCTTCACGTTTTCTGTGCAGTAAGCCCAGTTGGCAGCTTCGCCCATTTGGCTTTCCAGGTGTTTCATGGTCAGCGCCTTGCCACCCTTCTTCGGGTTACCCGGACAAACATCGGCACAGTTGCCGCAACCCAAACAGTCGAGTACATCGACCTGCATGCGGAAGGTCATGCCGTCGAATGCCTTGCCCACAGCTTTCAGCTGAGTGAAGTTAGCACCTTTCTGTTCTTCTGCATCGAGTACGAACGGACGGATGGCAGCGTGAGGACAAACGTAAGCACACTTGTTACACTGGATACAGTTTTCAGCACTCCATTCGGGAACGAATGCGGCAACACCGCGTTTTTCGTATTTGGCGGTTCCTTGATACCAAGTACCGTCTTCAATACCCTTGAATGCAGATACGGGCAACAGGTCGCCGTCTTGAGCATTGATAGGACGAACCACTTCGTTGATGAAAGCAGGATCGTTGTTGGTAGCGGGAGCTTCTACTTCCAGGTTAGCCCAAGCGGGATCAACTGTCAGTTGCTTGTACTCGCCGCCACGGTCTACGGCTGCATAGTTCTTGTTCACCACGTCTTCGCCCTTCTTGCCGTAAGACTTGACAATGAATTTTTTCATCTGTTCTACAGCCAAGTCTACAGGTATTACGCCTGTGATGCGGAAGAATGCAGATTGCAGGATGGTATTGGTACGGTTGCCCAGTCCGATTTCCTGTGCAATCTGAGTTGCGTTGATATAATAAACGGTGATGTTGTTTTGTGCAAAGTACTTCTTCACTTTGTTAGGCAGGTTCTTGGCCAGCTCTTCGCCTTCCCAAATGGTGTTCAGCAAGAAAGAGCCGTTCTTACGCAAACCGCGTGTCACATCGTACATGTGCAGGTAAGCCTGTACGTGGCAAGCCACGAAGTTTGGTGTATTTACCAAGTAAGTAGAGCGAATAGGAGTATCACCGAAACGCAGGTGAGAGCAAGTGAAGCCGCCTGACTTCTTGGAGTCGTAAGAGAAGTAAGCCTGACAGTGCTTGTCGGTGTTGTCACCGATAATCTTCACTGAGTTTTTATTTGCACCTACCGTACCGTCGGCACCCAATCCATAGAATTTAGCTTCGAACATACCTTCACCGCCCAATGCGATTTCTTCTTCTTTGGGGAGAGAAGTGAAAGTGACATCGTCTACAATACCTACTGTGAAGTGGTTCTTGGGCATCGGCAGTGCCAGGTTCTTGAATACGGCGATGATTTGTGCCGGAGTAGTGTCCTTAGAACCCAGACCATAACGTCCGCCTACGATAACCGGAGCGTTTTCTGTGCCATAGAAACAGTCTTTTACGTCCAGATACAGAGGTTCTCCGTTTGCTCCCGGTTCCTTTGTACGGTCAAGTACGGCAATGGTCTTGGCTGTCTTAGGAACAGCGGCCAGGAAGTGCTTGGCTGAGAACGGACGGTATAAGTGTACGGAAACCAGACCGACTTTTTCACCTTGGCTCATTAGGTGGTCGATAGCTTCGCGTGCGGCTTCTGTCACAGAACCCATGGCAATGATCACGCGTTCGGCGTCTTCGGCACCATAGTAGTCAAACAAGCCATGAGGACGGCCTGTGATTTTGCCGATTTCGTTCATATATTCTTCTACGATAGCCGGAACTGCCTCATAGTAGTTGTTGCATGATTCTCTGTGCTGGAAGAAATGGTCAGGGTTTTCAGCCATACCGCGTGCTACGGGGTTGTTCGGATTCAACGCACGCTGACGGAATTCGGCCAAAGCTTGTTGGTCGATCAGACCTGCCAGATCTTCATTTTCCAGCATTTCGATTTTTTGGATTTCATGAGACGTACGGAAACCGTCGAAGAAGTTAACGAATGGTACGCGTGACTTGATGGTAGCCAGATGGGCTACGGCAGCCATGTCCATAACTTCTTGTACAGAACCTTCGCATAACATAGCGAAACCGGTCTGACGGCAAGACATGACATCTTGGTGGTCACCAAAGATACACAATGCGTGAGAAGCCAATGTACGAGCCGATACGTGGAATACGCAAGGCAGGAATTCACCGGCAATTTTGTACATATTCGGGATCATCAACAACAGACCCTGGGATGCAGTATAGGTAGTGGTCAGCGCACCTGCCTGAAGTGAACCGTGAACAGCACCAGCTGCACCGCCTTCCGACTGCATTTCTTGTACCAAAACTGTTTCGCCGAAGATGTTTTTACGACCTGCGGCTGCCCATTCGTCTACGTATTCAGCCATAGTAGACGACGGAGTGATGGGGTAGATGGCAGCTACTTCAGAGAACATATACGAGATATGTGCTGCTGCCTGATTACCATCACAAGTGATGAATTTTTTTTGTTTAGTCATATAATTACTAATTAATTAGGTAATAAAATCTGTTTTCTGTCTCTTAATATAAAAAGCCGAAAAGCCAGAGTGGGATCATGTTGTCATGCCCCAGATCCAGTTTGTGCTGGGCGTAATATACGTTCGGGTTGTTCTTAAACTTACATCCTTCTGCACAAATGCGGAAATACAGTCCGTTGTCCACCATGAACGAAGTGCCTTTATCGCCTTTATACAGTTTGTGGTCTTTATACAGGGTGTTCATGAAAAATGTGTCCAGTACATCCTGTTCCTCTACTTTTACGGGATAGATGGAATACATCAGGTTGGTATTGTGCATCATCAGTTTGGAAGGCTTCTTGGGGAATTCCTCTCCCTTGGGATAAACCATGTTGATAAGACGCGCATCTGCCAGATATTTGATGTAGTTCATCACCGTAGCTCGTGAGGTTTGTATCTCTGTTGCCAGTTGGCTGACGTTCGGTGCCACGGGACCATCTACTGCTAGCAAATATAGTAATTTTTTTATTTTCGAGAGATATTTCAGTTCGATTTGTTTAATCAGAAGAATGTCTACCTCGATCATCATGTTCATGGTCTTCAGCAGGTTTTCTGAAAAGTTCCGTTTTTCCAAAAAGAACGGATAGAAGCCATGGTGCAGGTAGTCTTGAAAGTAATCCAGCGGTTTTATGTTGTGCAGGATGGTTCTTGCTATCTGTTCGTGGTTCTCGAGGATTTCTTGTAAACTATAGGCACGGAAACTATTGCCGCTTTGCAGGTTCAGGTATTCGCGGAAGGAAAATCCTCTCAGATAGTACACCTTGACGATGCCGCTCAGTGCGGGATTCTCTTCTTTCAGCCGCATGACAGAAGATCCGGTGAACACAATTTTCAATGTAGGGAACATTTCATAGCAGGTGCGCAAGTCGTGACACCATTCGGGGTATTTGAATACTTGGTCTATCAGCAATACTTTTCCTCCGCGTTTCACGAATTCTGCGGCAAATTCCACCAGCGTATATTTGGAAAAGTAAAAGTTGTTCATGTTGATAAACAGGCATGAACGATCTGTTCCGAACTTTTCTTTTGCATATTGCAAAAGAAAAGTCGTTTTCCCTACGCCACGAGTCCCCTTGATACCGATCAGCCTGTCGTTCCAGTCTATTTCGTCCATCAGATCCCGGCGCACAGGGGCGTTGGTATGTTCCACCAGATAACTATGTGTTCTGTAAAAAGTTTCCATGGTTGCTTTTTTATCGGCTGCAAATATAACAATAGTAATTCAAATTGCAAACTGGGGATAGCAAAATATTATTAGATTTGGCAGACTGCCTATCGTTATTGCAGTCCGTTCCGTTTGTTGTGAAACCTCCATCCCAGTCCCAGCATCAGATGATTGGGGGTGTGAAAGTTTTGCAGTTGGTATCCGGTGTGCAGATACAGGTTGCGGGTGATTGATGTTTTAAGGGCAAGTATCTGATACCATCCTTTGGTGTCCTCGCCTTTGTGCAGAAAATGGTAGCCTATGCCAATGTTGATGGAGAAAATGGGCATGACGAATTCGCAACGCGCCGATAGCCCGACGTTGAACTGCTCCTTAAAAGGCGGACGATAGAATTTAGGGTAGTTGTTCGACTATATGTATGCTGATTGTAGTAATCAAATGATGGCGCTTGTGGAATTATCTCTTTTTACAACGAGTTCGTACAGGGGTTTTTCATGTTTCTTCTTTCTTCTTTACTCCTTGCATGAACTTTCCATTCCCTTATTTTGTTTCTTCTATAGAACTAAACTTTAAATGAAAAAAGATGGATAGTAAAGAAAAGCAAATGAAACCTGAGGATGACTTAAGGTATCCTGTGGAACAAGTGTCGAACAACGGCGAACCGACCCAAAAGCAAGTGAAAGCGGCCGTGAAGAATCTGAATCCGGATCAGCACAGTATGGGGAGCAGAGGCTGACCGGGAGTAGAAAAAAGTTCCGTCAGTATGAAGCTGCGGGACTTTTTTTCTTGTAGGCGGCTTTGTACAATGGAAAACATATTGTACCTTTGCCCGACAATTGATTAAAATTAAAGAATATATGTTCAGAAGTCATACTTGCGGAGAGCTCCGGCTTTCCGATGCAGGCAAAAGTGTTACGTTGGCAGGTTGGGTGCAGCGTGCACGTAAAATGGGAGGAATGACATTTGTCGATCTCCGAGACCGTTATGGTATTACCCAATTGGTATTCAACGATGCGGTGAATGCCGAGCTTTGCGAACGTGCCAATCACTTGGGACGTGAATTTGTCATTCAGATAACCGGCGAGGTAAGTGAACGGTCGAATAAGAATATGAATATTCCTACAGGTGAGATTGAAATCATCGTGTCGGAATTGAATATGCTCAATTCGGCGGTGACTCCTCCTTTCACTATCGAGGACAATAGCGATGGTGGCGATGACATCCGCATGAAGTACCGCTATCTGGACTTGCGCCGCAACTGTGTGCGTCAGAATTTGGAGCTCCGTCATAAAATGACCATGGAAGTGCGCCGCTACTTGGACAGTAAAGGATTCCTTGAAGTGGAAACCCCTATGCTGGTGGGTTCCACGCCCGAAGGTGCACGCGACTTTGTGGTGCCCTCGCGCATGAATCCGGGGCAGTTCTATGCCTTGCCGCAGTCTCCGCAGACGCTGAAGCAGCTGTTGATGGTTTCCGGGTTCGACCGTTATTTCCAGATAGTGAAATGTTTCCGCGATGAAGATCTTCGTGCCGACCGTCAGCCGGAGTTTACCCAGATAGATTGCGAGATGAGTTTCGTAGAGCAGGAAGATGTCATTTCTACATTCGAAGGTATGGCTAAACATTTGTTCAAGGAGTTGCGTGGAGTGGAATTGAACGAACCGTTCTTGCGCATGTCATGGGCAGATGCCATGAAATATTATGGTAGCGACAAGCCTGATTTGCGTTTCGGAATGAAGTTTGTGGAACTGATGGATATCATGAAAGGGCACGGCTTTTCTGTATTCGATGATGCTGCCTATATCGGTGGTATCTGTGCGGAAGGGGCTGCAAGCTATACCCGCAAGCAGCTGGACCAGCTGACCGACTTTGTGAAGCGCCCTCAGATTGGCGCAAAGGGAATGGTTTATGCCCGCGTGGAAGCCGATGGTAATGTGAAGTCTAGTGTGGATAAATTCTATTCGCAGGAAGTGCTTCAGCAGATGAAAGAGGCGTTTGGTGCCAAACCGGGCGACTTGATTCTGATTCTGAGCGGTCCGGATGTTATGAAGACCCGTAAGCAGTTGTGTGAGCTTCGTTTGGAAGTGGCACGTCAGTTGGGCTTGCGCGATAAGAATAAGTTTGCTTGTCTGTGGGTCATTGACTTCCCGATGTTTGAATGGAGCGAAGAGGAAGGTCGCTTGATGGCCATGCACCATCCGTTCACACATCCGAAGGACGAAGATATTCCTTTGCTGGACACAGATCCGGCTGCTGTTCGTGCCGATGCCTACGACATGGTGGTAAATGGCGTGGAAGTAGGTGGCGGTTCCATCCGTATCCACGATGCACAGTTGCAAGCCAAAATGTTCGAGATTTTGGGATTCACGCCGGAAAGGGCACAAGAGCAGTTCGGCTTCCTGATGAATGCCTTCAAGTATGGTGCTCCTCCTCATGGCGGATTGGCATACGGCTTGGACCGTTGGGTGTCTTTGTTTGCAGGGCTTGACAGTATTCGCGACTGCATTGCGTTCCCCAAGAACAATAGCGGACGCGATGTGATGCTGGATGCTCCGGCAGCTTTGGACCAATCACAATTGGATGAACTGAATTTGGTAGTCGATCTCAAGGAAGAGAAATAAGTTCTGGAGATTCACCCTAAAGCAAGGGGAGTTTCCCTATATTAATTAAAAGGGTCCTGTCATTCTTGATAGTAGATGACAGGACCCTTTTCTGTTTTCCATTTGCGGCTTGTTGCCGGCCAAAGCTTACCACGTTGTCCCTTGGAATACGTTGCTTGCATGGTGAGGAAGCAGATAGCCGTTCATAGTCAGTGTGTTGCCCGAGAAGTTCGGACTGATAGTGACGCTGGCCTGATTGGTTCCTCCGGTCAGTATGATGGATACAGTAGCCGAGACAGCCGTACCGTTGATACTATAATTGTAGTACATGTTTCCGTTTTTGTCTTGCTTCATGCTGGGCTTGTTTGCATTTCCCTGAACCGTCACGCCTCCCAGTCCGTTTGGACTCCAGTTGTATTCAAAATTGGTGAAAGCTGTTTGAATGATGCCTTGGCCTTCGTTCATTTCCACGTAGTTCGTGTTTGAAGATACATAACGCACAATGCCGTTGCGGAATACTACATTGTCTGCTTCCATTACGAACGATCCGCTTTTCAAGGCTTCCACTGCTTGTGCATAGGCCACGGAGTCCTGCTGTGTTTCCAGGGCTTTTTTCTCCTGACGTTCTTTTTTCCACGCTTCGCGTTTGGCCTCTTCTCTTTGTTTTCGGGTTTGTGCATCTGCTGTCTGGCTGAAACATGCCAGCAGTAATGCGGCTAAAAATAATACTTTCTTCATAATTAAGCTGTTTAGTAAATCAATGCTATCTTTTTGGATATTCTGATAACTAAACAGCTTTTCTTGCCGTATTGTTCGGCTCGGATGCAGTTTTTTTATATCATGATAATGCCCCGCCGGGAGGGTTAGTCGATAAAACGCCGTGTCAGGCTTTGGAACTCGTCGATGCGCCTATCGCGGAGGAATGGCCACCAGCGGCGGACGTTCTCGCTACGGTTCATGTCCAGTTCCACCACCATATTTTCTTCCTTCAGGTTGCCGGCCTGTGCCAATATTTCTCCCTGTGGTCCTGCCACGAAGCTGTTTCCCCAGAACTGGATGCCGTTGGTTTGTCCGGATGGGTCGGGTTCATGTCCCACACGGTTGACGGCTATCACCGGCAGCCCGTTTGCCACCGCATGTCCCCGCTGTACGGTTACCCAAGCACCCAGCTGGCGGATTTTTTCCTCTTGGGTGTCGGTGCTTTCCCATCCGATGGCAGTGGGGTATATCAGTATTTCGGCGCCTTTCAGTGCCATCAGCCGTGCTCCTTCCGGATACCACTGGTCCCAGCATACTTGTACTCCCAGTTTTCCTAAAGAGGTCTGAATGGGTTCGAAGCCCAGGTCACCGGGTGTGAAATAGAACTTTTCGTAGTAGGCAGGGTCGTCGGGAATGTGCATTTTCCGATACTTTCCGGCTATGCTTCCGTCCTTGTCGAATACCACGGCTGTGTTGTGATAGACTCCCGGTGCCCGTTTTTCGAACAGTGAGGTGACCAGCACGATGCCGTATCCGGCTGCCAGTTCACTATAAAATCCGGTGGAAGGGCCTGGAATAGGTTCCGCCAAGTCAAACAGGTTGGTATCTTCGGTTTGGCAGAAATAAGAGGTGTTGTGCAGTTCTTGCAAGACAACCAGTTGGGCGCCTGCCGCCGTCACTTGTTCTATATTGCGGTGCAGTTTGCTCAGGTTGTGACGGATGTCTTGAGTGCATGCTTGTTGGATGATTCCTACTTTAATGGTTCTTTTCATATTGTTGTATTTACATTACATTATATTATATATACACCTTCGGGATATTGCATGGTGACACAGTGCAGCGATCCGTGCTGTTTAATTAGGGCCGTGCAGTCAATGCCGACGATTTCTCTTCCGGGGAATGCTTTGGTCAGTATTTCTTTAGCCGCGTGGTCGTTCTTCCGATCGGCATAAGTGGGATAGAGTACGGCGTCGTTCATGACCAGGAAATTGGCGTATGTTGCGGGCAGGCGTTGTTGCTCCTCGTCGTATATAGCCCGGGCCATAGGAAGCGGGAGCAGGCGGTAGGGTTTGCCTTCCCAAGTGCGGAATGTTTTCAATTCTTCTTCCATTCGGGTCAATTCTTCGTAATGCTCGTCTTTTGTATCCGTACATTTCACGTAGGCAATGGTGTCATTGGGGCAGAAGCGTGCCAGTGTGTCCACATGGCTGTCGGTGTCATCGCCCGCCAGGTAGCCATGTTCCAGCCACAGAACTTGCTTTGCGTGGAAAGTTTGTAGCAGAAAACTTTCTATCTCTGTCCGGGTCATCTCGTTCCGGTTGGGTGCCAGCAGACATTGTGCGGTGGTGAGCAGGTTGCCTTTTCCATCGCTTTCGATGGATCCGCCTTCCAGCACGAAATGGCGCAGACTGGCATATTC